>NZ_JARGEF010000106.1:0-25303 GCF_033794725.1 Streptomyces sp. ID05-39B
GAAGATGACCGTCACCGGCGGCTCCTCGCTGCCGAAGGACGAGGTCGACCGCATGCGCCAGGAGGCCGAGAAGTACGCGGAGGAGGACCACGCCCGCCGCGAGGCCGCCGAGGCACGCAACCAGGGCGAGCAGCTCGTCTACCAGACGGAGAAGTTCCTCAAGGACAACGAGGACAAGGTCCCGGGCGAGATCAAGACCGAGGTCGAGTCCGCGATCGCCGAGCTGAAGGAATCGCTCAAGGGCGAGGACACCGCCGAGATCCGCACCGCCACCGAGAAGGTCGCGGCCGTCTCCCAGAAGCTGGGCCAGGCCATGTACGCCGACGCCCAGGCCGGTCAGGCCGCCGGCGGCGAGGCTCCGGGCGCCGGTGCCAAGGCCGACGACGACGTCGTGGACGCCGAGATCGTGGACGACGAGCGCAAGGACGGTGCCGCGTGACCGAGGAGACTCCGGGCTTCGAGGAGAAGCCCGACGTCCCCTCCGGCGCCACCCCTGAAGACGCCGAGCCGAAGGCCGGCTCCTCCGCTGCGGCGGAGGAGCCGGCCCCGGCCGGGGACGCGAACCAGACAGCGGCACTGGTGGCCCAGCTGGACCAGGCCCGCAAGGCGCTCGACGAGCGCACGGCGGACCTCCAGCGGCTCCAGGCCGAGTTCCAGAACTACCGCCGCCGGGTCGAGCGGGACCGGATCGCGGTCAAGGAGATCGCCGTCGCGAACCTCCTGACCGAACTCCTGCCCGTGCTCGACGACATCGGCCGCGCGCGGGAACACGGCGAACTCGTCGGCGGGTTCAAGTCCGTCGCCGAGTCGCTGGAGACCGTGGCGGCCAAGATGGGCCTGCAACAGTTCGGCAAGGAGGGCGAGCCCTTCGACCCGACGATCCACGAGGCGCTGATGCACAGCTACGCGCCGGACGTCACCGAGACGACGTGCGTGGCGATCCTGCAGCCCGGGTACCGGATCGGCGAGCGCACCATTCGCCCCGCGCGCGTGGCCGTCGCCGAGCCCCAGCCCGGCGCCCAGGCCGTCAAGGCCGACGAGGCGGAGGCCGGAGACGACAAGGAGAGCGGTGGCCCGGACGAGGGCTGAGCTTGAACGGATGAGTGCGATGGGGAAGGAGGGACGTCGAGCATGAGCACCAAGGACTTCATCGAGAAGGACTACTACAAGGTCCTCGGCGTCCCCAAGGACGCCACCGAGGCCGAGATCAAGAAGGCGTACCGCAAGCTCGCCCGCGAGTTCCACCCGGACGCCAACACGGGCAACGCCAAGGCCGAGGAGCGCTTCAAGGAGATCTCCGAGGCGAACGACATCCTCGGCGACCCCAAGAAGCGCAAGGAGTACGACGAGGCACGCGCCCTCTTCGGCAACGGCGGCTTCCGTCCGGGGCCGGGCGCGGGCGGCGGCTCCTTCAACTTCGACCTGGGCGACCTCTTCGGGGGTGCCCAGGGCGGCGGTGGCGGTCAGGCCGGCGGCTTCGGCGGCGGAATCGGCGATGTCTTCGGCGGACTGTTCAACCGGGGCGGCGCGGGCACGGGAACCCGTACCCAGCCCCGGCGCGGCCAGGACATCGACACCGAGGTCACCCTCACCTTCACGGAAGCCATCGAGGGCGCGACGGTCCCGCTGCGCATGTCCTCGCAGTCCCCGTGCAAGGCCTGCTCCGGCACCGGCGACAAGAACGGCACGCCGCGCGTGTGCCCGACCTGCGTCGGCACCGGCCAGGTGGCGCGGGGCACGGGCGGCGGGTTCTCGCTGACCGACCCCTGCCCGGACTGCAAGGGCCGCGGTCTGATCGCCGAGCACCCCTGCATGGAGTGCAAGGGCAGCGGCCGCGCCAAGTCCTCCCGCACCATGCAGGTCCGCATCCCGGCGGGCGTCACCGACGGGCAGCGCATCCGGCTGCGCGGCAAGGGGGCGCCCGGTGAGCGCGGCGGTCCGGCCGGCGATCTGTATGTGCTCGTCCATGTCGACAAGCACCCGGTCTTCGGCCGCAAGGACGACAACCTCACGGTGACCGTGCCGGTGACGTTCACGGAGGCCGCCCTCGGCGGAGAGGTCAGGGTGCCCACGCTGGGCGGCCCGTCCCTCACGCTGAAGCTGCCGCCCGGCACGCCCAACGGGCGCACCATGAGGGCGCGCGGCAAGGGCGCGGTCCGTAAGGACGGCACCCGTGGCGATCTGCTGGTCACCGTCGAGGTAAGTGTTCCCAAGGACCTGTCGGGGAAGGCTCGTGACGCACTGGAGGCGTATCGCGAGGCGACCGCGGACGAGGACCCGCGGGCAGAGCTGTTCGAGGCAGCGAAGGGAGCTTGAGAGTGATGGACGGCCGTCGGCGCAATCCGTATGAACTGACCGAGGAGACCCCGGTCTACGTCATCTCGGTGGCGGCCCAGCTCTCCGGCCTGCACCCGCAGACCCTGCGTCAGTACGACCGCCTTGGCCTGGTGTCCCCGGACCGCACCGCCGGCCGGGGCCGCCGTTACTCGGCCCGCGACATCGAACTGCTGCGCACCGTCCAGCAGTTGTCGCAGGACGAGGGCATCAACCTGGCGGGCATCAAGCGGATCATCGAGCTGGAGAACCAGGTCCTGGCCCTCCAGTCCCGCATAGCGGAGCTGGAGTCGGCACTGGACGGCGCGGCGGCGGCCATGCAGCAACGTGAGGCCGCCGTGCACGCGTCCTACCGGCGCGACCTGGTGCCGTACCAGGAGGTCCAGCAGACCAGCGCGCTGGTGGTGTGGCGGCCGAAGCGGCAGCAGTCCTCGGACTGACTGACGACGCGACAACGAGTGCGACAGGTGAAGGGCCCGGAGGCCGATCCTCCGGGCCCTTCCCCGCAGCCGCCCCGGCTCGCGAGGGGCGGCTCGTGAACTCGCCCGGCGTGAAGGGTTGGTAAAGGGTGTTTGGAGAGGTTTCCGGCTCGTCTCCATGCGTCTTCACGTGCTAAGCGGAGGGTGATGTTGTCACTTCGTTAAGTAGTACGCCTTGACGTCGACGGGCGCCGCCGCGTTGGCTTTTGAGCTACCTGGGTCAACATGTCGCACCCATGTCCGGAAACGCACCTGAAGTGAGCCCTCGAATGCGTCGTATCGCCATAGCCGTGGCTGCCTCCACGATGTCCCTCTCGCTCGCCGGATGCGGGATGCTGAGCGCGACGGAGAGCAGCGGTGAAGCGACGCCGACGAAGAGCAACGACATCACCGTCGGTGTGCTGATGCCGGAGAAGACGAACACCCGTTACGAGGAGTTCGACTACCCCATCATCAAGGCGAAGGTCGCCTCACTCACCGGCAACAAGGGCAAGACCGAGTACGCCAACGCGGACGCGAAGAACGCGACGCAGGTGACCCAGATGGAGCGGATGATCGACGAGAAGGTCGACATCATCCTGCTCGACGCCGTCGACTCGCACGCCATCGCGGACACCGTGCGCAAGGCCAAGGACGCCGGTATCCCGGTCATCGCCTACGACCGGCTGGCCGAGGGCCCGATCGACGCGTACGTCTCCTTCGACAACGAGCTGGTCGGCGAGGTGCAGGGCCGCACGCTGGTGGAGTCCCTGGACGGCGCCAGCACCGCCGACAAGATCGTCATGATGAACGGCTCGCTCACCGACCCGAACGCCAAGCAGTTCAAGGACGGCGCGATGTCGGAGCTGAGCGGCCGGGTGACGATCGCCGCGTCCTTCGACACCACGGACTGGAGCCCGGAGGTCGCCCAGGCCAACATGGCCAAGGCGATCGAGGAGATCGGCAAGGGCGACATCGCCGGCGTCTACTCCGCCAACGACGCCATGGCCGGCGGCATCATCAAGGCCCTGCGCGCCGCGGGCGTCGAGGACCTGCCGCCGATCACCGGCCAGGACGCGGAGCTGCCCGCGGTGCAGCGGATCATCAGCGGCGAGCAGTACATGAGCGTGTACAAGCCCTACCCGCAGATGGCGGAGGCGGCCGCGGAGATGGCCGTCGCGAAGGTCCAGGGCCGCGACATCGAGTTCGACGCCCTGACCCGCGACAAGGTCGACAGCCCCACCGACAAGAAGATCTCGGCCCAGTTGGTGACCGTGGTGGCGCTGACGAAGACGAACATCAAGGACACCGTGATCGCGGACGGCATCTACAAGGCGTCCGACATCTGCACCGCCAAGTACGCCGCCGCCTGCCAGGCCCTCAAGCTGAAGTGACCGGGGCGAGCCGCTGGCGGACGGCGGCGCCGTCCGCGCCGGTCGGTCACGGTCGCGTGGGCGAAGCCGGCCCACGCGCCCAGGCGCCTCCTACGCGCCCACGCGCCCTCGGCTTGGACGAGGGAGCCGGCATACCGCCTCCGCCCACAGCCGGAGTGGCGCGGGCGGTCCTCTGCGGCGCCCGCCCCCGGCCTTCGCGCGCGGCCGGTCACCGGAGCGTGGGCCCGCGGGCCCACGACGTCCTGCTGCCTGCGGCGGGGCCACCAGGGACGCGGCTTCACCCTCGTCGGCCAGGAACCCGCCACGGTGCCGGCCACTGCCTCCCGGGCCCGAACCGGGTCGTGGGCCACGAGGCGCCGGTGGGGCAGACCCCGTGCGAGGCCCTGAGCGCCCCCTGTGCCGCGTTCACGCCACCCGGGTGAACTTCCACCGTCACCTCCGGCGGGCAGCCCGCCACACCCCGGTGGATGCCCTTGTGCGGGGTGACGTCGTCGTAGTCGCGGCCCCGGCCGACCACCACGTGCAATCCGTCGGCGCGGGTGCGGTGGGTGGGGTCGTGGCCGTACCAGCCGCCCGCCCAGTACTCGGCCCAGGCGTGGCTCTGGCCGGCCATCGGGCGGCGCAGTTCGCCTCGCGCGGGGTGGAGGCAGCCGGAGACGTACCGGATGGGCAGGCCCAGGCCGCGCAGGAGGCCGAGGGTGAGGTGGGCGATGTCCTGGCAGACGCCCGCGCCCTGCTCCCAGGCCCCGGCGGCCGAGGTGTTCACGGTCGTGACGCCGGGCAGGCAGGTCACCCGGTCGGCGACCAGGGCGGACACGCCGCTGGGCACCCGGACGTTGTCCTCCAGCACCCGGAACTCGCCGGCCTCGTCCCGCACGAGGCCGATGCCGGCGACTGGGTACGTACCCCGCCGGGCGGTTCGACCCCGTGGGCCGCCCGTGGAAGTGCGGGGAGCCCAGCAGCAGCCGCCACGGCACCACCCCGTCCTCGAAGGCCCGGCAGGGCCGTAGGCGTCGGCCGGACAGGCCCCCAGGGCCAGGGCTGGTACCCGCTGACTCACCCCTCGGTCGGTGCAGGAGTCCCACTCCAGGGCGTCGGGGATCCTCGGCACGAGGTCCCGCGGCCAGGGCCGTTGCCCGTCGGCGAAGGCGTAGGTCACGCCCCGGTCGGTGAACGCGCGGGCCATCTGGTCCGCCCGGAGGCGCAGTTCACCCGGTTCGATCGGCTGGAGCGCCGCCGGCACCGGCTCGCAGGCGGTCCTGGCCTCACCCGGCCTCGAACATCTCGTCCCACGCGTCGGCCAACGCGTACGCGTCGAACATGTCTGCCATGAGGGGACGTTGGACGCGGGACGTAACGCGGCGATCACTCGGCGGTTTCCTGGAGCGCACGGTGTACGGGACTCGGACGGGTTCCCGCCGGGCGTACGCGGGGAGCATCAGCTTGTTGCAGACGTGAGGGGCGGAGGCCGGGAGGAACCAGCGAAAATGGGTGGAACTCCAGGGGGACTTGGGGACGAGCCGTGTTGCGGAGGCGGTCCGGGGCCGCGCATAGTTGCGCTGCGGAAAACGCGGACGACGCGCGACACGCGGACGGCGGGGGTGGGATGGGCGATGGCCGGGCACGGGGCGGAGGAGCATCCTCACGGTGCTGACCGACTGTGCGAGGCCGGGGACCGCGTGTACTCCCGGGCCGTACGGCGGGGCCGGGTGCCGCGACTGGACGCCGAGCCGGTCCCCTGCCTGCTGGACCTCGCCCTGCTGCACCCCGACCCCGACGACATGGACTGGCTGGTCCCGACCTCCCCGCAGGAGGTCATGACCCGGCTGCTGCACGGGCTCTACGACGAGGTGAGCGCCAGCCGGCAGCGGATGGGCTCGGCCGTCGCCGCCTTCGAGTGGTACGCCGGTCTGGGCGGCCCCGCGCCGGGCACGGCGGCCGGGGAGGGCGTGGCCATCCGCGTCCTGGACGGCGCCTCCCGTATCCAGGCCGCCCTTGACGAGGCCACCGAGGCGTGCACCACCGAGGTGCTGACCGTGCAGCCCGGCGGCATCCGGCGCGAGCACGAGCTGTCCGAGGGACTGCACCGGGCACTCGCCCTGCGCGGGCGGGGCGTACGGATGCGCGACCTCTACAACCATGTGGCCCGGCACGGCCAGGGCCTGCTCAACTACCTGGAACTGATGGGCGACGCGGTCGAGGCCCGCACCCTCGACGAGGTCATCGACCGGCTGATCCTCTTCGACCGCACGGTCGCCTTCATCCCCGCCAACGCCGACCGCACGATGGCGCTGGAGCTGCGCCACCCGGCGCTGGTCGGCTACCTCGGCACGGTCTTCGAACGGCTCTGGCGGCTGGCGGCGCCCCTGACCGCCCCGCTGCCCGACCCCCGTATCGAGGGCGTCTCGCACCGGGAGCAGTCCATCGCGGCGCTGCTGGCGGAGGGGCACCAGGACGCGGTCATCGCCGAACGCCTCGGCATCAGCGTGCGGACCTGCCGCGCGCACATCGCCCGCCTGTCGGAGACGCTCGGCGCGGCCAGCCGGACCCAGCTCGGGGTGCGGATCGCGCAGGTGGGCCTGGACGTGCCGCTCGGTGCGGACGTCGCTCAGCCCTCCGGTTCGAGGATCCCCGAGCGCCCGATGAGGTAGCCGAGCTGGGCGCGGCTCTCGCTGCCCAGGGTGGCGGCCAGTTTGGCGATGTGTACCCGGGCCGTACGGACGTTCATGCCGAGGCGGTCGGCGATGACGGCGTCGGTGTGGCCCTCGACGAGGAGCGCGGCGATGGCGCGCTGGCGCGGGGTGACGCCGTTCAGGGTGGGCTGGGTGACCGTCTCCGGGAACATCGGCGTGGCCAGCCGCCACAGGCGGTCGAAGGTGGTGCCCAGGTAGTCCACCAGCGGGGGCAGCCGGATCTCCAGGGCGAGGGTGCGGTCCTTGACGGCCGGGATGAAGGCCACGCTGCGGTCGATGACCAGCAGGCGTTCGGTGACCTCGTCGAGGGAGCGGGCCTGGACGTCCCCGTGCAGCCGGTCGTAGCGGGCCAGCACGGTGGGCGCGTGGCGGGTGGTGTGCTGGTAGAGGGTGCGGATACGGCCGCCGCGGTCCAGGAAGGCCTGATCGCGGTCCAGGGCCTGGCTGTGGATGGCGCGGGGCGGTCCCGCGTGGCCGGCGTGCGGCTGGATGGCGAGCACCTCGCGCGAGGCCCCCGCCATGGTCCGGGTGATGACGGAGTTGATCCGGTCGAGCCCGCTCAGCATGTGGATCTCGCCGGTGCCGGTGGCGTCGCCGTCCGGCGCGGCGAGGGCGAGCAGCGGTTCGAACGCCTCGGCCAGCCGGGTCTCCCGCCGACGGCGGTCGGCGATGTCGTCGGCGACGGCGCGCAGCAGCCGGGGCAGGGCGACGGCCGGTGCCACCGGGAGCAGCCGGCCGGGATCCCGGTGGTCCGGCCGGAGCAGCCCGGCGTGGACGGCACACGGTGGTGAGGCGGCCTCGTGCGCGAGGACGTGACCGGACCGCAGGGCGCGCGCGTACAGGTCCAGGGCCGCCTGACAGGGCGCGTCGGGGCTGTGGTCGTGGACGGGCGCCGTCATCCGCCGATGTCCTGCCCGAGGATTCCCGACTGGGCGATGAGGAAGCCGAGCTGAGCCCGGCTGCCGCTGCCGAGGAGCGCCGCGAGCTTGGCGATATGGGCCCGGCAGGTGCGTACGTTCATGCCGAGGCGGCGGGCGATGGCCTCGTCGACGTGGCCCTCGACGAGCAGCTTGGCGATGGAGTGCTGGATCTCGGTGATGCCGTCGGCGGCCGTCTCGTAGGGGGCGCCGGTGCTGAGCGGGACGGCGCGGTCCCAGAGGAACTCGAAAACCTTGATCAGGTAGCGCACCAGGCCGGGGTGGCGCAGTTCGAGGGCGACCTGCTGGTCCTCGCGCGCCGGGACGAAGGCGACCGTCTCGTCGCAGATGATCAGGCGGTCGACCACCTCGTCGATGGTGCGGTACTCGGCCTTTCCGTCGGAGAGGCGGGCGGTGTAGGCGAGTTTCTCGGGGCTGTAGCGGGCGGTGTGCTGGTAGAGCGTGCGGATGCGGACGCCGCGGTCGATGAGCGGGCGGTCGCGTTCCAGACCCTGGGTGAGGCTGCGTTCCGGGCGGTTGCCGCTCGGCTGGATGGTGAGCACCTCGGACTGGCACTGCGAGGTGGCGAGGTTGAGTGCCGTGTTGATCCGGGCGCCGCCCTCCAGCACGGTGATGGAGTCGGCGTGCGTGGCCGTCTGGACGCTCAGGGCCATGAACGGTTCGAACACCTCGGACAGCTGGACGGACACCCGCCTGCGCTCGGCGATCTCGTGTTCGATCGGGTTGAGCCGCTGGGCGAGCGCGAGGGCCGGCGGGGTGGGTCGCAGCCACTCGGGGTCGTCGGGGTCGGGGTGCAGGAGGGCGAATTCCACCAGGCAGGGAGCCGATTCCACGGCGGACCGGGCAACTCGTCCGGTTCGCAACGCGTCCGCGTAGAGTCGGCTGCCCTCCTCGCACAGTTCGGCCACCGCATGGGGATGTGCCCTATTAGCCCGATTCGTTGTCAAATCTCCACCCCCCAGGGTCCTGAACATGCAGGAACATGATGCATTGATTGTGTGGCCATGACGTGTCCGAATGAGCCATCGTCTTATCCGACGGGGGAAGAGGGACTTCACGTGAGGACGAAGCCGACTATGCGTAAGAGATTGCTTCGCAGGGCGCTTGTCGCCGCCTTCTCCGCCGTTGCGGCTGTCGGAGTACTGGGTGGCCTCTCGAGCGAGAAGAGCGAGATCCGGGCGGACACCGCCTGGCCCGCAGTGGCCGTCTCCGGTCCTACCGCCTCCGGCGACATCGCGCCGGCGGCCGGGACGGGAACGGAGAGGAGTTGACGTGACCACCCCGCCCGACGACCGCTCCTTCCGCCGCGAGATGGCCACGGCCTACCGCTCGGGCTGGCACTTCATCGACCTGGTCACCGCCATCCCCCACAGTGGTGACTCGTTGATGGTGACGGTGTTCGGGGAGCCGGTCGTCGTGACGCGGGACGACGAGGACGACGTGCGCGCGTACCGGTGTCTGCGCAAGCCCCGAGGAGCCCCCCAGCCCGTGCGGTGTGCCATCCGGTACGGAATGATCTTCGTCAACCTCGATCAGCGTGACCACCAACTGGCGGAGTCGGCCGCTCCGGCCGCCCCCAGGACCATCTCAGCCACCCCCCGCAGTGCCTGACGCGATTCCCCCGTCGTAACAGATCGCTCAGGTGCTTCCCCCCGGCAGCGGCGTCACCGTGACCTGAACACGGTGACGCCGCTGTCGTTCGTGGTGACATCTGCGGATATGGAGCCTCTGTGAGGTGGCCGGAAACCGCCGGTGTGGATCAAGTCACTCGCCCGCAGCCCGCCCGGCGCACACGGTCACCCGCCCGCAGCCCGCAGCCCACCCCGGCGCAACGGTCACCCCCGCCCCATCGCCCGCGTCAGCTCGATCTCGATCACCACGCGCGTGGGATTGGGGCGCGGTGCCCGCCCGTAGCGCTCCGCGTAACGGCGTTCCGCCTCCGCGACCCGCTCCGGGTCGGCTCGGACGAAGGCCCGGCCCTCCAGCGTGGCCCAGCGCCGCCCGTCCACCTGGCAGACCGCCACCCGGGCGCCCTCCCCGCCCGCCGCGAGCACGTTGCCCACCTTGGTGCTCGCCTTGTCCGCGATCACCCGGGCCAGCCGGCCCGCGGGGTCGTACGTCACTCCGACCGGAACCACGTGCGGCGAGCCGTCGGGGCGTGGTGTGGTCAGGGTGCACAGGTGTCTTTCACGCCAGAAATCGAGGTACGGCGCGTCGGGAGCGCCCGGGTCCTGCGGGTATGCGGCCATGGTCGGAACCTAGCCCTCGAGGGACTCCCGGACTCAACCTTGAGTGGAATAGACTCAAGTTTGTGTACGCTGACAGGGTCAGTGGTGACGGCACTGTGATGACGGCACTGACACCTCGGTGACGACGGCTGACGCAAGGAGGAGACAGCGAAAGTGGACGCAGAGCTGACCAACCGGAGCCGGGAAGCCATCCAGACCGCCGGCAACCGAGCCCTGTCCGAAGGGCACCCCGACCTCACACCGGCACACCTGCTCCTCGCGCTGCTCCAGGGGCAGGACAACGAGAACATCGTCGATCTGCTCGCCGCCGTCGACGCCGACCAGGCCGCCGTGCGCGCGGGCGCCGAGAAGGTGCTCGGCTCGCTGCCCAGCGTGGCCGGGTCCACGGTGGCGCCGCCACAGCCCAACCGCGAACTCCTCGCGGTGATCGCACACGCCCAGGGCGTCGCCCAGGACCTCGGCGACGAGTACCTCTCCACCGAACACCTGCTCATCGGCACCGCCGCGAAGGGCGGCCTGGCCGGCGAGGTGCTCGACCGGCAGGGGGCCACCGCGAAGAAGCTGCTGGACGCCTTCCGCAAGGCCCGCGGCGGACGCCGGGTGACCAGCGCCGACCCCGAGGGCCAGTACAAGGCGCTGGAGAAGTTCGGCACCGACTTCACCGCCGCCGCCCGCGAGGGCAAGCTCGACCCGGTCATCGGCCGGGACACCGAGATCCGGCGGGTCGTCCAGGTGCTGTCCCGTCGTACCAAGAACAACCCGGTACTCATCGGTGAGCCCGGCGTCGGCAAGACCGCCGTCGTCGAGGGCCTCGCCCAGCGGATCGTCAAGGGGGACGTGCCCGAGTCCCTCAAGAACAAGCGGCTCGTCTCCCTCGACCTCGGCGCCATGGTCGCCGGCGCGAAGTACCGCGGCGAGTTCGAGGAACGGCTGAAGACCGTCCTCGCCGAGATCAAGGCCTCCGACGGGCAGATCATCACCTTCATCGACGAACTGCACACCGTCGTCGGAGCCGGCGCCGGAGGCGACTCCTCGATGGACGCCGGCAACATGCTGAAGCCGATGCTCGCCCGCGGCGAACTGCGCATGGTCGGCGCGACGACCCTCGACGAGTACCGCGAACGGATCGAGAAGGACGCGGCTCTGGAGCGGCGCTTCCAGCAGGTACTGGTCGCCGAACCGTCGGTCGAGGACACCATCGCCATCCTGCGCGGCCTCAAGGGCCGTTACGAGGCCCACCACAAGGTCCAGATCGCCGACAGCGCGCTGGTCGCCGCGGCCACCCTGTCCGACCGGTACATCACCTCCCGCTTCCTCCCCGACAAGGCCATCGACCTCGTCGACGAGGCGGCCTCCCGGCTGCGCATGGAGATCGACTCCTCCCCTGTCGAGATCGACGAACTCCAGCGCGTCGTCGACCGGTTGAAGATGGAGGAACTGGCACTCGACAAGGAGACCGACCCCGCCTCCCGCGAGCGCCTGGAGAAGCTCCGCCGCGACCTCGCCGACAAGGAGGAGGAACTGCGCGGCCTCAACGCCCGCTGGGAGAAGGAGAAGCAGTCCCTCAACCGGGTCGGCGAGCTGAAGGAACGGCTCGACGACCTGCGCGGCCAGGCCGAACGGGCGCAGCGCGACGGCGACTTCGACACCGCCAGCAAGCTCCTCTACGGCGAGATCCCCGCCCTCGAGCGCGACCTGGAGGCCGCCTCCGAGGCCGAGGAGGAAGCCGCCAGGGACACCATGGTCAAGGACGAGGTCGGCTCCGACGACATCGCCGACGTCGTCGCCTCCTGGACCGGCATCCCGGCCGGCCGCCTCCTGGAGGGCGAGACGCAGAAACTGCTGCGCATGGAGGAGGAGCTGGGCAGGCGCCTCATCGGCCAGGGCGAGGCCGTCCGGGCCGTCTCCGACGCCGTACGCCGCTCGCGGGCCGGCATCTCCGACCCCGACCGCCCCACCGGCTCCTTCCTCTTCCTCGGCCCCACCGGCGTCGGCAAGACCGAGCTGGCCAAGGCCCTCGCCGACTTCCTCTTCGACGACGAGCGGGCCATGATCCGCATCGACATGTCGGAGTACGGCGAGAAGCACAGCGTCGCCCGGCTCGTCGGCGCCCCGCCCGGCTACATCGGCTACGAGGAGGGCGGCCAGCTCACCGAGGCCGTCCGGCGCAGGCCGTACAGCGTGGTGCTGCTCGACGAGGTCGAGAAGGCCCACCCCGAGGTCTTCGACATCCTGCTCCAGGTACTCGACGACGGACGCCTCACCGACGGACAGGGCCGCACGGTCGACTTCCGCAACACCATCCTGGTGCTCACTTCCAACCTGGGCAGCCAGTACCTCGTCGACCCGGTCTCCACCGAGGCCGAGAAGAAGGAACAGGTCCTGGAGGTCGTCCGGGCCTCCTTCAAGCCGGAGTTCCTCAACCGGCTCGACGACCTCGTCGTCTTCTCCGCGCTGAACAAGGAGGAGCTGGCCAGGATCGCCCGGCTCCAGGTCGACCGCCTCGCCAAGCGGCTCGCCGACCGGCGCCTCACCCTGGAGGTCACCGAGGCGGCCCTCGCCTGGCTCGCCGACGAGGGCAACGACCCGGCGTACGGCGCCCGGCCGCTGCGCCGCCTCGTCCAGACCGCCATCGGCGACCGCCTCGCCAAGGAGATCCTCGCGGGCGAGGTCAAGGACGGCGACACGGTCCGGGTGGACGCCTTCGGAGATGGCCTGATCGTGGGGCCGACGGCGACCGGAAAGACGCTCTGACCGGGGCGTCCGAGCCTCCGGTCAGACGCCCTGAGCGGAATTCCGCCAACCGGAGGCGAACCCTGAGGGGCGGGGGTTGCCACCCCCCGCCCCGCATGGGAGAGGATGGCGGGATCCGTACGAAGGGAAAATCACGGTGACCATCGACCCGTCCTCGATTCCGAACTTCGGGGGCCAGCCCGAGCCGCAGCCCCAGGGACCGGCGGGCCCCGTCGTTCCGGATCAGGACCTCGTCAAGCAGCTCCTCGACCAGATGGAGCTGAAGTACGTCGTCGACGACGAGGGTGACCTCGCGGCGCCGTGGGAGGAATTCCGTACGTACTTCATGTTCCGCGGCGAGGGCGACCAGGCGGTCTACTCGGTGCGGACGTTCTTCGACCGGCCCCACCAGATCGACGAGAAGCCCCAGCTCCTTGAGGCCATCGACGACTGGAACCGCCGCACCCTGTGGCCCAAGGTCTACACGCACACCCACGACGACGGCACGGTCCGCCTCATCGGCGAGGCGCAGATGCTGATCGGCGCCGGCGTCAACCTCGAGTTCTTCGTCTCCTCGACGGTGAGCTGGGTGCGCGCCGCGATCGAGTTCGACAAGTGGCTCGTGGAGCAGCTGGGCCTGGAGCCGACGACGGCCGAGGAAACGGAAGCGGACAAGCCCGCGGACGACGAGTAGCCGCCCGCGGCACGCCCCAGGCGACAGAGAGCCCGGCCAGGACCGCGACCCCGAAGGTCGCGAGCCAGGACCGGGCTCTCGCCGTGGGGGCCGGGGCCGATGCGACGGGATGTCCACAGGCTGTGGACGAGCGGAGTGCGGCGGAGCAAGCCCGTCTCCGCCCTGGAGAAACGCGCATACATCCACGTACGCAAGGGCCGCGTGGGCAAGCCCCCCTCCGCACCTGGGTATCGCTGACCGTCCAGGGCCGGACTGCCCTGGAGGCGCACCGGACTGCCCTGGAGGCGCACCTGACGGCCCTGGAGGCCATCGTGGCAGCGGCCCCCGCACGGCGGGCGCGGGGCGGCGCAGGGGGCACGGCTTGAAGGGCGGCCAGAGCCGCTTCGGCTCCCGCCGTGCGAGGTGTTCCCGTGGGCGCGGCACCTGGACGAAGAGGAGGGCCGCGCATCAGGCGATCCAGGCTCGCGCTCGCCGCGCCCGCCCCGTGACCTGAGTATCGCGGCCTCAGCGACTGAGTATGTTGCCCGGTACCCCCGGATCCCGGTGGCTGGTGCACTGTCGTCATGACCACGGACACCACACGCCCGCGCATCCTGCGGACCGTCACCGCCACCGGTTCGGCCCTCTCGGTGGTGCTGCTCCCGCTGGTGGTCGGGGCCGTGGTGGCGCGGACCACCGGAGGCGACCCGATGGTGTCGGTCAACGCCCTGATCGCGGGCGGCGGGCAGCGGGCCAGGCTGTCCCGGACCGAGTTGCGTAGCTGCCGCTGCCGGGCGCTCGCGGCGGCGCGGGGTCGGTCGGCCCGGTGGTCCGGCGGGAGGACCGGCGGGGAAACCTCGATCGGGTCATGAGGCCGGCCCGACGGGTGAACCCGAGCCGTGGGCGGACCGACCAGGACAGGACCGGTGCGACTCCGCGTCGGCCGTGGTGCCCGTCCATCCGTCGCGCCACCGGGTGCCCGGCGGCTCGGAGCAACCGTGCCGGTGTGGCCGGAGCCCTTGGTGGCCGGAGCCCTTGGCGGACATGCGATCGGCTGTCATGTGGTCAGTGCCTTCAGGCGCTCCGCCGCCTCCTCCAGCACCGTCGTCTAGACCGCGTTCGGGACGGCGACGACGCCCGCGCGTTCCGGGAGGGCGCGGCAGAAGGCGTAGCCGTCGCCCTTCTCGGACAGTGCGGCGCCGAGGGGCCGGATGTCGGTGGTGATGAAGTAGGTGCCCGCCGGGCGGTAGACCGCGAAGCCCGCCTCCGTGAGGCCCGCCGACAGCAGGTCCCGCTTGGCCAGCATGTCCGCGCGGAAGGCGTCGAAGTAGGTCTCGGGCAGGGCCAGCGCCTCGGCGACGGCGTACTGGAACGGGCCGGACGACACGTACGTCAGGAACTGCTTCGCCGAGCGCACCGGCGAGACCAGGCCGGGCGCCGCCGTCACCCAGGCCACTCCGTGTTCACGCACCCACTTTTCCTGGCCGGCTGCCGTCCCGCATGGAAATCAGAGTGTAGTCGGAGTACGGTCTGAGTATGAGCATCGTGCACTCGGTATCCGAATCGGAATCCGTCTCGTTCACCGATCTGTCCCGGAACCCGAAGGCGGTCGCCGCGAGGGCCGCCGCCCTGGGGTGTCTGCGTGTCACTCACCGAGACGCGCCCGACATGGTGCTGAC
Source organism: Streptomyces sp. ID05-39B (assembly GCF_033794725.1). Taxonomy (NCBI): domain Bacteria; kingdom Bacillati; phylum Actinomycetota; class Actinomycetes; order Kitasatosporales; family Streptomycetaceae; genus Streptomyces; species Streptomyces sp. ID05-39B. The sequence continues at coordinate 15,152 of NZ_JARGEF010000106.1, forward strand.
CACGGCCATACACGCAGAGCGCAGCGAGGAGAACCTGACCACGGCGTCCCGGCTGTTCCTTGCCCTGATGAAGCAGGACGGTGGCGCCAGGTCGCTTCTGCTCGCGCTGCCTGAGGTGTTCCCGTGGGTGCGTCACCTGGACGACGAAGAAGTCCGGGAGTTCACCGTCGAGCTCCTGGACGCGCTGTCCGACGCCGCTGAGCTGGGCGCCAGGGAGGCTGTGCACCGAGCGATCGTCTCGTGGCGGGCGACTGCCCGCATCAACGCCGACCCTGACCAGCTCAGGGAAGCATTCCGTCCGCTCGGTGACGTCGACCTCGGCCCGGTCGAGGTGCACGGGTGAGCCCGAAGAAGGGCGATCGGGTCAGCGTTCCTCCGCTGAGTGGCTGGAACGTCATGCACGGGACGACGGAGGCCGCGACCGGTTGGGAGGAGCTGTGCCGGGTGGCGTTGCCGAACGCGCATCGCTGCCTGGAAGCCCTTCGCACAGACCCGCTGTCGCGGGCCAACTGGAACCGTCAGCACCAACTCCGCGGCAGGCACGCCACCAGAGAATGGAAGGGCTCCGAGCTGGAGCAGTGGGAGTACGAGATCACCAGCGGCGGCCGGGTTCGCTACCTGGTCAGCCCGGACACCTCGACCGTGATCCTGGTGTACGCCTCCCCGCGACACCCGAAGGACACTGAATAGCCCAACGGTCCAGGGCCCTATGCGCCCAGTGTCTTGAGGCGGCGCGCGGCCTCCTCCAGTACGCCTGTCCGCTTGCAGAACGCGAAGCGGACGAAGGGCGCACCGGCCTCGCGGTGGTCGTAGAAGACCGCGTTGGGGATGGCGACGACACCGGCCCGCTCGGGCAGGGCGCGGCAGAAGGCGAAGCCGTCGCCCTTCTCGGACAGTGCGGCGCCGAGGGGGCGGATGTCGGTGGTGATGAAGTAGGTGCCGGCCGTCCGGTAGACCGCGAAGCCCGCCTCCGTGAGGCCCGCCGACAGCAGGTCCCGCTTGGCCAGCATGTCCGCGCGGAACGCCTCGAAGTAGCTGTCCGGCAGCGCGAGGGCTTCGGCGACGGCGTACTGGAACGGCCCGGACGCGACGTACGTCAGGTACTGCTTCGCCGAGCGCACGGCCGTGACGAGCGCGGGCGCCGCCGTCACCCAGCCGACCTTCCAGCCGGTGAACGAGAACGTCTTGCCGGCGCTGCCGATCGTGACCGTGCGCTCGCGCATCCCCGGCAGCGTGGCCGGCGGCACGTGCTCGGCGTCGTCGAAGACCAGGTGCTCGTACACCTCGTCGGTGACGACCAGCAGGTCCCGCTCCACCGCCAGCTCGGCGACGGCGGTCAGCTCCTCGCGGGTGAGGACCGTGCCGGTCGGGTTGTGCGGGGTGTTGATCAGCAGGAGACGCGTGCGGTCCGTCACCGCGTCGCGCAGCTCGTCGAGGTCGAGGCGGAACCGGGCCTGCTCCGGGTCCGGCCGCAGCGTCACCGGCACCCGTGCCGCGCCCGCCATGGCGATGCAGGCGGCGTAGGAGTCGTAGTACGGCTCCAGGGCGACGACCTCGTCCCCCGGCTCCAGCAGGGCCAGCAGGGTGGCCGCGATGGCCTCGGTGGCGCCTGCGGTGACGAGAACCTCCGTGTCCGGGTCGAACGTCAGGCCGTACCGGCGATGCTGGTGCTCGGCGATCGCCGTCCGCAGCTCGGGCACGCCGGGACCCGGCGGGTACTGGTTCCCCCGCCCGTCCCGCAACGCACGTACGGCCGCCTCGCGGACCTCCTCGGGACCGTCCGTGTCCGGGAACCCCTGGCCGAGATTGATGGACCCGGTCCGCAGGGCCAGCGCGGACATCTCGGCGAAGACCGTCGTCCCGAACTCGGCGAGACGGCGGTTGAGGAAGGGGCGTGCGGTGAAGGTCATGCCGGTCATCCTGCGCCGAAGCTCTGGACTTCCTCAAGTGTGCTTTGGCAGGTGGGGCAGGCGGGCATTCCCTGTTCACGCACCGGTCACACCGGTACGCGAGGCGCCCACGGGGGGCCGCTTCGGGGGATTCGAAAGGAGGGTGACGTCATGGTTCTCGGCATCATCCTGGCGGTACTCGCAGTCATCGCGGTGGTGGCGATCGTGGTCACCGCCGTCCACAGGAGCAGCACCTCCTACCGGGCACCGTCCCGGTCGGGTGCCCGCTCACGCAGGGCCGGCAGCAGCAGTAGCAGTAGCGGCAGCGGGGACAGCGGCAGCTGGTGGGCCGCCGGGGACGGGGCCGCCGTGGCGTGCAACTCCTCCAGCGGCTCGGGCAGCGACTCCGGTGGTGGTCACTCGGGCGGCGGTCACTCGTGCGGTGGCGGATCCTCGTCGTCGTGCGGGGGAGGAGGCGGCGGATGCGGCGGAGGCAGCTGACACGGGGCAGCTGAGCTCCCCCCGGGGAGCCGCATCCGGGCCGCGGGCCGCTCCCTGACCGAGGGCGTCCCGCGGTCGCACCATGGCCGGCGGTGGGGCGCATGGGGGTGAGTCTGAGCCGCACGGCGTACGCCGAGGTTGAACAGTTGAGCTGTGCAGCCCTCTGAGGGATGGAAACCCCACGAAGTTGGGTAAAAACGCTGTGGCGTCGCCACAGTTCATGATTCCCTCTACATCACCAACGCAGCCCCTCGGACCCCTCGGACGTCCCGCGCGGACGTCCTCCCCACGCCGGGCCGGCCGGGGCCCACTCCTCGGAAATCACCGGGGCGCGCCGGACCTTCCCTCTTCTTTGCGTTCTTGCGGAGCCGAGTCATGCTCACGACCCTGAACACCTCCTACACCGACACATGCGCGGCCGACCTGGCCTGGGCCCTGGGGCGTGAACCCCTGCCCGCCCTGGCCACGCTCGACCTCGAAATGTCGGGCACCAAGCTTGAGTTGAGACTGCTCGGCGCCTCGCACCAGGTACTGCTGGAGGAGGAGCAGGGCTTTTGTTCCGAGACGGTCGCGTGCATCCCGGGCAGCAGCACCCCCCTCCCCCTCGGCGTGGCCAAGCGGGTGGGTGACTGGGAGTACGAGTTCGCGGCCCGCGTCGAGGTGCTGACACCGGGCCAGTTCGCGGGCCGCGCCCAGGAACTGCTGGCCCTGGTCTCCGACCATCCGCACGGCCTCGCGGGCGTCTTCCCGGGCAGCCCGCACGCCTTCACCGCCCTGCTCGCGCAGCGCCACGAGGGCTATGTGCACTGGCGGACCTGGCACGCCTACCCGCAGGACGGCCAACTGGTGGCGACGAGGACGCGGGTGGGCCCGCGAGTACCGAGGAGCTGAACCGCCCCGGGCCGGCCGCCGCAGTCGAACCGCCCCGCCCCCGGCCGACCGGCCGCGTCAGTCGAACCGCACGGCCCCGCACCGCACCGCCCCGCCCCGGTCGAATCCGCCCCGGTCGAATCCGCTCCGCCGAACCGCTCCGACGGGAACGATCTCAAACGCACGGCACCTGATCCACGCCGAGGTCCACACTTGTGGGTGACGAAGCGTTCCGTACTCGTGACGTAACGTCGCAGTCGTGATCGAACCGCACGCACCGGTCCAGCCCGGCGCGACGCCCGCGGCCCCGCCCGGCACCCCGCCCGGCAACCCGCCGGGTGTTCCGCACCGGCCCGGTCCCGCGCGGCTGCCCGTCCGGCCGGACATCGGTCGGTTCCTGGTCCTCGTGTGCGTGTTCGTCTGTGCGGCCTGCGGTCTGGTGTACGAACTCGAACTGGTCGCCCTGGCCTCGTACTTGATGGGTGACTCGGTCACCCAGGCCTGCGTCGTGCTGTCCGTCATGGTCTTCGCGATGGGCATCGGCTCGCTCGCCGCCAAACGGCTGCGCCGCCTCGCGGCCGCCGGGTTCGCCGCCGTCGAGGTGGCCCTCGCCCTGATCGGCGGGTGCAGCGCGATGGCCCTGTACGCCGTGTTCGCCTGGACGGGCGGCTGGGGCGGCCTGTGGGCGAACGGCCCGCGCGTCCTGCTCGTCGTCGTCTGTCTGGCCATCGGGCTGCTCATCGGCGCCGAGGTCCCGCTGCTGATGGAGCTGATCCAGCGCGTCCGCCGCCAGGACGCGGGCGGCGCGGTCGCCGACCTCTTCGCCGCGGACTACGTGGGCGCGCTGGTCGGCGGCCTGGCGTTCCCCTTCCTGCTGCTGCCCTTCCTGGGCCAGCTGACCAGCTGCCTGCTGATCGGCGCGGTCAACGTGATCGCCGGGGGCGCCCTCGTCCTCGGCCTGTTCCGCGGCGACCTCTCCCGCCGCACCCGCTGGCTCGTCCTCGTCGCCAAGGTGACCGTCCTCGCCGTACTGGCCTCCGCCGCCGTCCTCGTCGACGACTTCGAGCGGGCCGCGCGCGACGCGGTCTACGGCGACGAGGTCCGGGTCGCCCTGCACACCGGCGTCCAGGAGGTCGTCCTCACCGGCGGCACCCACGGCCGCCCCATGGCCCTCTACCTCGACGGCCGGCTCCGCGGCGGCGGCCACGACCAGATCCGCTACCGCCAGGCCCTGGTCCGCCCCGCGATGAACGGCCCCCACGCGCGCGTGCTCGTCCTGGGCGGCGGTGACGGACTGGCCGCCCGGGAGGTCCTCGCCCGCCCCGGCACCCACCGCGTCGACATCGTCGACCTCGACCCCGCCCTGATCCGGCTGGCCCGCACCGACCCCGGCCTCTCCCGCCTCAACGGGCACGCCCTCGACGACCCGCGGGTCCGCGTCACCGTCGCCGACGCGTTCCGCCGCCTGCGCGAGACCCCGCCGGGCACCTACGACGTGGTGATCGCCGACCTCCCCGACCCCGGCATCACCGCCGGCACGAAGCTGTACTCCCAGGAGTTCTACGGCCTCGCCCGCCGCGCCCTGCGCCCCCGTGGCCGGCTCGCGGTCCACGCCGGCCCCGTCGACACCAGGCCGCACACCTTCTGGACGGTCGAGACGACGATGCGCGCGGCGGGCCTGCGCACCTCCCCCTACCGGATCCGGGGCGACTGGGGCTTCGTGCTGGCCGCGACCGGGGCCCGCCCGGACCTGCGCCTCGCGCCGGGCGAGCGGCCACTGCCGGCGGGACCGTCGGGGCTGCGGGCCTCCACCCTGGTGCACCCGCGCTACTGAGCGCGCAGGGTACGCCTGGTCGGTGTGCGGGCGGCGGCAATCCAGGTTTCGGCGGGTGCTTTCGCGGACGCGCTGGGTAGGCTCCGCCCTTATGGAGCATGAGGTGTTCGTTCCGGTTCCGGCAGAGCGACTGCGGGCGGCCCTCGCCGACCCCGCGCAGGTGGCCCGAGCGCTCCCCGGTTTCCAGCAGGACGCCGGCACCGAGCCCGTCGCGGGCCGGCTGAAGCTGCGCGTCGGCGGCCACACCATCACCTACCGCGGCACCCTGCACGTCACCGCCCGCGAGGACGGCGGGTACGCCGTCGAGGGCGACGCCACCGAGGCCCGCGGCTCCGGCACGGTCACGCTCGCGCTCACCCTGGGGCTGCGGGAGACCGACGGGGCCAGCACACTCCGCTTCGGGGGTACGGCGACGGCGGACGGCCGTATCGCGGAACTCCCGGCGGACGCCGTGGACGCGGCGGCCGTACGCCTCCTGGAGCGGTGGGCGGAGAACCTCGGGGCGGAGGCGGCGGCCGACGAACCCCCTGCCGCGGCCACCGTGTTCGAGACGGAGATCCCCCCGCCGGGGCTCGCCGGAGTCGATTCCGTGAACGGGTCCGCAGACGCAGACGCGGACGACCTCGACGACGTGGACGCGGACGAGGTGGACGACATCGACGAGGTGGACGCCGTCGAGGCCGTCGCCGGGTTCCCGGATGCCGGGGTGCCCCCGGCCGAGGCCGCGCACGCGCGCCGCACGATGATCGGGCGCAGTGCCGAGGAGGTGGACCACGCCCCGCCGCGCGGCCGGTACGCCCCCGTCCCGGCCCCGCAGACCGTCGCCCGGGACAACGCCCTGCGCTGGGCGGCCCCCGCGGCCGCGCTGGCGGTGGCCTCGGCGATCGTGGTCGGACGGGCGCTGCGGCGCCGACGGTGACCGGAACGCGCCGGTGACACCCGGCGTCCTGTTGATCGCCTCGATAGGGTCGTCCCGTGAGTGACGAAGACTTCACGCTGACCGCGGGAGACGCGGAGGTGACCGTCCGGCCCGGCAACGGCGGGCGGATCGGAGGGCTGCGCGTCGGCGGCGCGGAACTGCTGCGGCAGGGCGAACGGTTCGGATGCTTCCCGATGGTGCCCTGGTGCGGGCGGATCAGGGACGGCCGCTTCCGGGACGGGGCGGACGTCCGCCAGATGCCGCTCAACTCCCCGCCGCACGCCATCCACGGCACGGTCCGCGACGGCGCCTGGAAGGTGGCCCGCAGGTCGGCCGACGAGGCCGTCCTGACGTACGACCTGGTCGACCCCTGGCCCTATCCCGGCCGGGTCACGCAGATCGTGGCGCTGACCGCGGACGCGCTGACGCTGTCCATGGCGGTGGAGACGCACGGCTCGTCGTTCCCGGCGCAGATCGGCTGGCACCCCTGGTTCAACCGGAACCTGGGCGGCGAGGACGTACAGGTGGCCTTCGACCCCGCCTGGCAGGAGGAGCGCGGCGAGGACCATCTGCCGACCGGCAACCGCGTCGAGCCGAAGCCCGGCCCCTGGGACGACTGCTTCGGCATGCCCGACGGCGTCCTTGTCGCCCTCACCTGGCCGGGTCGGCTCCGGCTGGACGTGACGAGCCCGCAGAAGTGGGTCGTCGTCTACGACGAGCAGGACGCCGCCGTGTGCGTGGAACCCCAGACCGGCCCGCCCAACGGCTTGAACACGCTCCCGCGCCTGGTCACACCCCTGGAGCCGCTGGAGGCCACGACGACCTGGCGCTGGACCCGCCTCTAAGCTGAGGGCATGACGACGGACGTACGCGGCGCACTGCTGCAGCAGATCAAGGACAAGGCCGTGGTGCACGGCAAGGTGACCCTTTCCTCGGGTCTGGAGGCCGACTACTACGTCGACCTGCGCCGCGTCACCCTCGACGGCGAGGCCGCCCCGCTGGTCGGGCAGGTGCTGCTCGACCTGACCGCCGAGCTGGACTTCGACGCCGTGGGCGGGCTGACCATGGGCGCCGATCCGGTCGCCGGGGCCATGCTGCACGCCGCCGCCGCGCGGGGCCGCAGGCTGGACGCCTTCGTCGTCCGCAAGGCGGCCAAGGCGCACGGGATGCAGCGGCGTGTCGAGGGCCCGGACATCAAGGGCCGCCGGGTCCTGGTCGTCGAGGACACCTCGACGACCGGCGGGTCGCCGCTGGCCGCCGTGGAGGCCGTGCGGGAGGCGGGCGCCGAGGTGGTGGGCGTCGCGACGATCGTGGACCGGGCTACCGGTGCCGCGGAGAAGATCCAGGAGGGTGCGGGGGTGCCGTACCTGTTCGCCTTCTCGAAGGATGAACTGGGGCTGGACTGACGGGCTGGTATGACCTGGACTTGACCGGCGCATGGACCGACAGCGCATGTCTGGAAAGATGGGGCCGACGACGACGTCGAACCCCAAGGTCTAGGTCAGGGCCGTAAACCACGCAGCAAGCCAACCCGCACACCCAAGGAGCGGACGAATGCCCATCGCAACCCCCGAGGTCTACAACGAGATGCTCGACCGGGCGAAGGCAGGCAAGTTCGCCTACCCGGCCATCAACGTCACCTCGACCCAGACCCTGCACGCGGCACTGCGCGGCTTCGCGGAGGCGGAGAGCGACGGCATCATCCAGATCTCCACGGGTGGCGCCGAGTTCCTGGGCGGCCAGTACAGCAAGGACATGGTGACCGGCGCGGTCGCCCTGGCCGAGTTCGCGCACATCGTCGCCGAGAAGTACCCGGTCACGGTCGCCCTGCACACCGACCACTGCCCGAAGGACAAGCTCGACGGGTACGTACGTCCGCTGCTGGAGATCTCCCGCAAGCGCGTCGAGGCCGGTCTGGGCCCGCTGTTCCAGTCCCACATGTGGGACGGTTCCGCCGAGACCCTCGCCGACAACCTCTCCATCGCGCAGGAACTGCTGGAGAAGGCGCGCGCCGCGAACATCATCCTCGAGGTCGAGATCACCCCGACCGGTGGCGAGGAGGACGGCGTCTCGCACGAGATCAACGACTCCCTCTACACGACGGTCGACGACGCGCTCCGCACCGCCGAGGCCCTCGGCCTGGGCGAGAAGGGCCGCTACCTGCTCGCCGCGTCCTTCGGCAACGTGCACGGCGTGTACAAGCCGGGCAACGTCGTGCTCCGCCCCGACCTGCTCAAGGAGCTGAACGACGGCGTCGCGGCCAAGTACGGCCAGGCGGCCGGCGCGCAGCCGTTCGACTTCGTCTTCCACGGCGGTTCCGGCTCCTCCGCGGAGGAGATCGCGACCGCGCTGGAGAACGGCGTCGTCAAGATGAACCTCGACACGGACACGCAGTACGCCTTCACGCGTCCCGTCGTCGACCACATGTTCCGCAACTACGACGGCGTCCTCAAGGTCGACGGCGAGGTCGGCTCCAAGAAGACCTACGACCCGCGGACCTGGGGCAAGCTGGCCGAGGCGGGCATGGCGGCGCGGGTCGTCGAGGCCACGCAGAACCTGCGTTCGGCGGGCACGAAGATCAAGTAGCGGCCGCTGCCCGGTTCTCCGGGAGGCGTCCGTTCACAGTGAGCCCGGTGCTTCGGCGCCGGGCTCGCGGTATACCTGGGACCATGCCCGATGTCCGGTTGGCCTCGCCCCAGGGCAGGTGGGTCCTGTTCACCACGGTCCTCGGGTCCAGCATGGCCCTGCTGGACTCGACCGTCGTCAACATCGCCCTGCCCCGCATCGGCCGCGACCTCGACGCCGACCTCGCAGCCCTCCAGTGGACCGCCAACGCCTACCTGGTCACGCTGGCCGGGCTGATCCTGCTCGGCGGCTCGCTCGGCGACCGCTACGGCCGGCGCAAGGTCTTCGTGGTGGGCGTCATCTGGTTCGCCGTGGCCTCCCTGCTGTGCGGGCTCGCCCCGAACGCCGGCGCGCTGATCGCCGCCCGCGCCCTCCAGGGCATCGGCGGCGCCCTCCTCACCCCCGGCTCGCTGGCCATCATCCAGGCCTCGTTCCACCGCGACGACCGGGGCCGGGCCGTGGGCCTGTGGTCGGGTTTCGGGGGCGTCGGCGCGGCAGTGGGGCCCTTCCTGGGCGGCTGGCTGGTGGACGGCCCCGGCTGGCGCTGGGTGTTCCTGCTCAACGTGCCCCTCGCCCTGCTGTGCGTCCCGATCGCCCTGCGGCACGTCCCCGAGTCGGGCGACGGGAAGGCCCACGGCCGCTTCGACGTCCTGGGCGCGGTGCTGGGCGCCGTCGCCCTCGCCCTCGTGACGTACGCGCTGATCGAGGCGGGCGAGGGGTCCGTCGTCGTGGCCGTGGCGGCGGTGGCGGGCCTCGCCGCCGCGGTGGCCTTCGTGTACGTCGAGCGCCGCCGCCCCGACCCGATGATGCCGCCGGACATCTTCGCGTCCCGCCAGTTCACGGCCGTCAACCTGGTCACCCTGTGCGTGTACGCGGCCCTCGGCGGCTTCTTCTTCCTGTCCGCCGTCCAGCTGCAGGTCGTGTCCGGCTACTCCGCCCTCGGCGCGGGTACGGCCCTCCTGCCGACGACCGTCCTCATGCTGCTGCTCTCCGCCCGCTCGGGCCAGCTGGCCGAGGTGATCGGCCCGCGCATCCCGCTCACCGTCGGCCCCCTGCTGGCCGCGGCGGGGATGCTGCTGATGCTCCGGGTGGGCCCCGACGCCTCCTACGCCGCCGATGTCCTGCCCGCCGTGCTGGTCCTCGGCCTCGGCCTGGTCGCCCTGGTCGCCCCGCTGACGGCGACCGTCCTGGCCTCGGTCGACGTCTCCCGGGCGGGCCTGGCCAGCGGCATCAACAACGCGGCGGCACGGGCGGCGGGCCTCGTCGCGGTCGCCGCGCTTCCCCTGCTGACCGGGATGGGCGCGGAGGCCTACCGCTCGGCCGCCGCCTTCGACGAGGCGTTCGGGCGGGCGATGGTGCTGTGCGCGGGGGTGCTGGTCGTCGGCTCGGCGATCGCCTTCACGACCGTGCGCCGCCCGGCCCCGGACTGCCGCCGCCCGGAGTGCAGGACACACGGGGCTGTGCTGGCGCCTCCGCTGGAGGGGGAGCGGACGGCGGGCCGGCTGACGCCGGGG
>NZ_JARGEF010000107.1:0-25031 GCF_033794725.1 Streptomyces sp. ID05-39B
GGTTGGAGTTTGTTTAAAGGGACGGACGGCAGGGGGATCCGCCTGCCCAGGAGCAGTTCGCGCCGCTGGTGCGGTACTCGGTCGCGTACATCGCCAAGATCGAACAGGGCAAGCGGTGCCCGCCCCGGGACCTGCTGGACGGGTCGGAGGAGGTACTGAGATTCAAGTCATGCCCCGGCTTCAGGAGGATCACTCCGACTTCGAGGGGCCTCTCTACCTCGCTGAGACCGTAGAGAATCGCTGGGTCGGCTGTGTGGAAGCGCATGACTGCAGCATGCTCGTCACCGACACAAAAGCCGCAAGCGCCATGCTTCAGCGCTATGGCAGGATGCGCTCGCAGGCTCTGGGTCATCAAGTCGCCGCGAGCCTGTTGGAGCAGATGCGAGGAGCGCTATGAGGACCACCGAACCGGCTTGGTTCAAGAGCAGCTACAGCGGCGGTGGCGGCGGCAACTGCGTAGAGGTCGCGGTGTGCCCCAAGACCGTTCTCGTCCGGGACTCGAAGGACACCCGGAGGCAGTCCCTGGCCGTCTCCCGCGACGCCCGGTCCGCGTTCACGACGCTGGCGTCCGACTCGCGCGTGTGAAGAGAAGCTGCCGGGTACACGCCGTCGCCTACCCCGGAGGGGTTCATGCCGCATCCCGTGCCCGTTCTGCCCGACGGGGTCGACCCGGCCTGGCTGCCGGTGGAGGTGTTCCGGCCGCTGGGTGAGCGGCGGACGCTGATCCGCGGATCCGGTCCGCTCGTCGAGACGGTGCACGGTGAAGTCGCTCGGGCGTGTGGGTTGTTCGGGGGCGAGGTTGTCCGGGATGGCTCGGACGACGCCGGGTACGACCTCGTGCTGGACGTGGTGGCGGACGGCGAGTGGGGGGACGAAGGGTTCGCGTACGGGCGTGAGGGCGCTCGCACGACGGTGACGGCGTCCGGCCGACGCGGCCTGCTGTACGGCCTGTTCCATGTGGTGCGGCTCGGCGAAACCGCTTTCCGAGGTGATTGTCCGGCCGAGGAGCACCGTCCGGCCGTGGCACTGCGGATGCTGGACCACTGGGACAACGTGGACGTGCATCCGGTCATGGGCCAGGTGGAGCGCGGATACGCGGGCGGCTCACTGTTCTGGCGTGACGGGCGGGCGCGCGGCGAGCTGGAACGGGTCCGGGCGTACGGCCGGCTGCTCGCGGCGTGCGGGATCAACGCCGTCTGCGTCAACAATGTCAACGTGCACGCGAGCGAGGCTCGGCTGCTGACCGACCGTCTCGGCGAAGTGGCCGATCTGGCGTCGGCGTTGAGGCCGTACGGCGTCCGTACGCATCTGTCGGTCACCTTCGCGGCGCCGGTCGTCCTCGGCGGGCTGCCGACCGCCGATCCGCTGGACGAGGCGGTGCGGCAGTGGTGGTCGGGGGTGGCGGCACGGGTCTACGCGGCGATCCCCGACTTCGGCGGGTTCGTGGTGAAGGCGGACTCGGAGGGCCAGCCGGGTCCGTTCACCTACGGCCGCTCGCACGCGGACGGGGCGAACATGCTGGCCTCGGCGCTCGCTGCGCACGGCGGGACGGTGCACTGGCGGGCGTTCGTCTATGACCACCGGCAGGACTGGCGGGACCGCTCGACGGACCGGGCGCGTGCCGCGTACGACCACTTCGCGCCGCTGGACGGGGAGTTCGCGGACAATGCGGTGCTCCAGGTGAAGCACGGGCCGATGGATTTCCAGGTCCGGGAACCGGTTTCTCCTGTTTTCGGGGCGATGCCGCGCACCCGGCTGGCGGTGGAGGTGCAGGCCACGCAGGAGTACACGGGGCAGCAGCGGCACGTGTGCTGGCTCGGGCCGATGTGGAGCGAGGTGCTGCGGTTCCGGCCGGCGGGCGAAGAGGGGGCGGCCGTGGGCGAGTTGGCGGATGGTGGACTGGTGGCGGTGTCGAACGTGGGGGACGACCCGTACTGGACCGGGCATCCTCTGGCGCAGGCCAACCTCTACACCTTCGGGCGGCTCGCCTGGCAGCCCTCCGCGGACCCGCTCCGGGTGCTGGACGAGTGGATCGCCCTCACCTTCCCATCGGCCCCCGAGCGGCCGGCCGAGGGCCTGCGCTCACTGTTGCGCGGCTCGTGGCGGACGTACGAGAAGTACACGGCGCCGCTCGGGGTGGGGTTCATGGTGCAGCCGGGTCACCACTACGGGCCGAGCGTGGACGGCTACGAGTACAGCCCGTGGGGGACGTACCACTTCGCGGACCGGGACGGGATCGGTGTGGACCGGAGCGCGGGGACGGGAACCGGTTACGCAACGCAGTACGCGGCGCCGTGGGCCGGGATCTACGAGTCACCGGCCACCTGCCCGGACGAGCTGTTGCTGTTCTTCCACCATGTGCCGTACTCGCATGTCCTGCACTCCGGGAAAACGGTGATCCAGCACATCTACGACACGCATTTCGAGGGTGTGGAGGAGGTCGAGGAGGCCCGCCGGGTGTGGGCCTCGCTCGCGGATCTCGTCGGGGCGGAGCGTCATGCGCGGGTGGCGGAGCGGTACGAGGAGCAGGTGCGCGGTGCCCGTGAGTGGCGCGATCAGATCAACAGCTACTTCCTGCGCAAGTCGGGGGTGGCGGACGCGCGGGGGCGGACGATCTGGTGAAGGCGCAGGACCGCCACGTCCAGCGGGCCGAGGGTCAGTGAATCGCCTTCGTCGACCCGTTCGCCGGTCAGGAGGTCGGTGGCGGCGGCATGGGCGGTGAGCCGGGCCGTCGTCGTGGCGTGGTGGAGGAGGAACAGCAGACCGGTGCCGTCGGGGGTGATCCGGGTCGCCGTCTCGACGGCGCTCTGGCCGGCGTAGGGGCCGATGAGGTCGTGGCGGGCGAGGACACGGCGCACGACGTGGTCGACACCCGGCTGATCGAGGGCCGTGGCGACGTACCAGGCCTCCCCCACGCCGACGGTGTGCCGGGTGACGGCGGGAGTACCCGCGTAGAAGTCGGCGCCGTACGTGCCGACCGGCTCGGCACCCGTCGGCTGGACGATCTCGAAGACGAGGCGTGCCGCATAGGTCGACTCCCCCATGCGCACGGGCTGTACGACGTCCTGCGGACGGGCGTCCCATTCGTCGACGCGGATGCCCAGCAGGGGGGCCAGGGGGCCGGGCACATCGGTGAGGAAGGCCCGGTCGTGTCGGTCGGAGCGGGCGGTGAGAAACGTGGCGAGAACGGTTCCGCCGCGTCGGGCCAGTTCCGTCAGGCGCTCGGGCAGGTCGTCCTTGATCAGGTGGAGGACGGGGGCGAGGACGACATCGTAGGGGGTCAGGTCGGCGGTGACCGGGACGACGTCCACGTCGGCGCCCGCCTCACGGGCGGCCCGGTAGTAGGCGTGGACGACATCGGCGTAGCGGACCGGTCGGGAGGGGCCGTCGGAGATCTCCAGCGCCCACCAGCTGTCCCAGTCGAAGAGGAGGGCGGTGCGGGCGGGAGTGCGGGCGCGCAGGGTGGCGCCGCCGAGTCGTGCCAACTCCTCGCCGAGGGCGGCTACCTCTCGGAAGACGCGGGTGTCGTCGCGGCCCGCGTGGCCGATGACCGCTCCGTGGTACTTCTCGCAGGCACCGCGTGAGGCGCGCAACTGGAAGTACAGGGCGGCGTCGGCGCCGTGGGCGATGGCCTGCCAGGTCGCCAGGCGCAGTTCGCCGGGTCTGCGGAGGGGGTTGACGTCTCGGCAAGCGGTTGTGGAGGGGGTCTGTTCCATCAGCCAGAAGGGGGCGCCGTCCTTCAGACCGCGCATCAGGTCGTGGGCGAGGGCCGGCCGGGTGGGCGGGGCGTCGAGGGGCGGGTAGTTGTCCCAGGAGGCGAAGTCCAGGTGGGGTGCCCAGCGGTGGTAGTCCAGGGGGCGGTAGAGGCCCATGAGGTTGGTGGTGACGGGGGTGGCCGGATCGTGTGCGCGGATCGCCTCCTTCTCGGCGGTGAAGCAGCCGAGCAGGGCGTCGGTCATGAACCGCCGGTAGTCGAGGGTGATGCCCTGGAAGGCGGTGTGGTCGGGGCCCCGCCAGTGCTCGGTGAGGGCGCTCGGGGGCTCGATCTGGTCCCATTCGGTGTATCGGTGCGACCAGAAGGTGGTCCACCATGCCTGGTTGAGGGCGTCGAGTGTGCCGTGTCGCTCGCGGAGCCAGCCGCGGAAGGCTTCGGCGCAGAGGTCGCAGTAACAGGCGCCGCCGTACTCGTTGTTGACGTGCCAGGCCAGTAGCGCGGGATGCCGGCCGTAGCGTTGCGCCAGACGGCTCGCCATCGCGGTGGCGAGGCGGAGGTAGGCGGGTGAGCTGGGGCAGAAGTTGTGGCGCTGGCCGTAGCGGTGCCGGCGGCCCTCGAAGTCGGTGCGGTTGACCTCGGGGTACTTCTTCGCCAGCCAGGGCGGGAGGGCGGCGGTGCCGGTGGCCAGGCAGACCCGGCGGCCTTCCGCCCCGGCCCGGTCCAGCACTCGGTCCAGGACCGTGAAGTCATGGATGTGCTCGGCGGGTTGGGTGACCGACCAGGTGAAGACGCCGACGGTGAGGGTGTCGATCCCGGCACGGGTGAACAGGCGGTGGTCCTCGTCCCAGACCTCCTGCGGCCACTGCTCGGGGTTGTAGTCGCCGCCGTAGGGGATCTTGGGACTCGTCGGGGTCATGGGGTGAAGTCCTCCTCGGCCTCGACGATCACCGGGCGGCCGGCGTACAGCAGGGAGAGCAGCGACGGGGCGGCGAGCAGGGCGGACAGAGCCTCGGTCAGCAGGGCGGTCATGGCACCGGTCAGCACGAGCAGGGAGGCGGCGGCGAGAGTCGTACGACGGTGCCGGAGCAGGAAGTACGCGGCGAGGCTGGCGGTGTCGCGGGAGCGGAAGGTGAAGAGGGAGGTGAGGAGCAGTGCGTGGGCGCCCCAGAGGAGGGAGGCCACGCCGATCACCGCGAGCAGTGCCGCCCACCAGCGGGGCAGCCCGGTGGCGGTGAAGTGGGTGAGCGTGAAGGCGATCACGGTCAGCCACGCCAGCAGAGGTGCCCAAAGCCGCAGTGCGGCGAGTGAGTTGAGGCGCAGTCCGCGCCGGTAGACGCGGGCCGGGTGCAGGTCGGTGAGATCGCGGCTGCGGTGGTGCAGGGCGTACACCGCGGCGGAGGCGGCCGGGCCGAGGGGCAGCAGGCAGAGTGCGGCGAGGGGCAGGTTGGCGGGGCTCGGGCCGAGGAGGAGCAGCCCGAGGAGGCCGGGGGCGGTGGTGGCGAGCAGGAGCGCCTCGACGGTGAGGAGGGTGTGCAGGAGGGCGGCGGCGCGGGAGAGGTAACCGGTTCCGAAATCGGCGGGGTGGATGGTGGTGGTGCGGGCGGTGCTGGTGCGGGCGGAGGTACCGGAGGTGGTACTGGCGGTGGTCATGTGGCCTGCCCGGGGCTGGCTTCCGGCGCCTCGGGGCTCGGGGCTCGGTGCCCGTGGGGTGCCGGCCCGGCGAGGTCCGTGCGGACCGGGGTCACTCGGCCTCCCCGCCGAGGAGACGGCCTTCGTCCCACCAGGGTGGGGTCTCGTCGGTGAGCGGGGTGAGTTCCACGAGGGTGATCTCGTGGCGGGCCAGGGTGAGGCGCAGGTCGGCGCGGCCGTCCTCCAGGGGCAGGCGGCCGTGGTGGCGGGCGGGCTCGGCGGCCTCGTGCAGGACGTCCAGCTGCCGCGGTTTCGGCGAGCGCGGGCTGCCCATGTGCCGCCAGGCCGTGTAGGCGTTGCCGTGCTCCTCGTCGACGGTCGACCGTCGCAGGAATGCCTCGCCCCTGGCGCCGAGGGGGACGGACAGGTGCAGTTCATGCCGGTCCGGGCCGGGCGTCTCGCCGGTCGCGTCGACGGGCGCCCAGGCCAGGACGGTGACCCGACCGTCGGGGTGGCGGGTGACGAGGTGGTCGTCGCCACGCGCCAGCAGCTCGGGCCCCGTCCGGGCCATGAAGGCGTACAGGTGGTACGTCGGTTTCCGCACCTGCCGGTGGGTGAGTAGCCCGAAGCCGCCGTGGAAGAGGGCGGTGGGGACGCCGGTCTCCTCGAACATGTCGCTGAACGTCCAGTAGGAGAAGGAGTCGACGAGATCGCCCCCGGCAGCCAGCACCGGTGCCAGGTAGGCGGCGTGGAAAGCCGTGTCGTGGATGGGGTTGTCGGGGCGGTAGGACGAGTTGAACTCGGTGATGTGCACGGGGAGTCCGGCGTGACGTGTGCCCGCAAGCCGTTGCCGCGGGGCGGCGAACTGCTCCAGCAGTGCGGTCGCCGGGTCCAGGGTCTGGTGGACCCCGAAGGGCACGTGATGGGCCGGCCCGGAGGTGTAGGCGTGTCGGGAGACGAAGTCGACGGGGACCTCGCGGGCCTCGGCGAACTCGGCGAACCGGACCAGCCAGTCGTCGGCGCCCGGGGAGATCGCGGGGCCGCCCACCTGGAGATCGGCGTCCACCTCCTTCACGGCCCGCGCGGTCACCTCGTACAGCTCGTGGTACGCCTTCTCGTCGGCGCCCTGCCAGAAGTCGGCCAGGTTGGGTTCGTTCCACACCTCGATCGGCCAGGTGCGCACTTCGTCGATGCCGTAGCGCTCGACGAGGTGGGACAGCGTGGCGCGGACCAATCCGGCCCACTCGCGGTGGGAGCGGGGCGGGGTGACGTTGCCCCGCCACCAGAACACCGTCTGCTCCCCCGAGGCCAGTTCGGCGGGCATGAAACCGAGTTCGAGGAAGGGGCTGATCCCGGCGGCGAGATAGGCGTCGACGACCTGGTCGACGTAGGTGAAGGAGTGGTGGACGTGGCGGGCGCCCCCGTGGTCGTACGGGCGGTGGACGCCCATGCCGTCGCTGAGCAGCCCGTGGCCGCGGATGTGCCGGAAACCGATGTCGCGCTGGAGCAGGGCGAGCGAGTCCTGGTAGTCGCGGCGCAGGGCGAGTTCGATTCGGCCGGTGCCGACACAGTGGCGCCAGGCGTCGGAGAACCGGGCGCTCGCCGTCCCGGGGACGCGGATCATCCGTGCTCCTTCTTGAAACGCTCGTAGGCCTTGTTGTGGAGGTCGATGTACCGGTCCATGTTCTTGGCCTTCAACTCGGAGACGTAGTCGTCCCATTCGTCGAGAGAACGCTTACCGAGAACGAACTGGAGCGTGTTCTGGAAGACATGGTCCTTGAGCGGGGTGTCCCAGAGGGTGGCCTGTTCCTGCTCCACCGACTGGAGGGGGTGGGCGGGGTCGACGGGCAGTGGCTCGCGTTGGGCCATGGCGTCCTGGAACCTCTGCTCGTCCCGTCCGAAGGAGGAGGAGACGAGGGCCCAGCTGCCGCCGTAGGAGAAGACGCCGTTGAAGAAGCCGAAGTCGCGCTGGAGGTCCTTGGGGGCGTCCGGGTCGGAGCCCATGAGGGTGATGCCGTCCTTGGTCCGGTAGCGGCCGCCGGACTCGGTGTAGGTCACGTCCCGCACGCCCCACTTGGAGAACCGCTGGCCTTCGTCGGAGTACCAGAGCCAGTCCACGAACTGCACCAGGGCGACGAAGTTGTCGCTCTTGAGGGCCTCGCTGGAGATCATCAGGCCGTTCTCCAGGCGGGCGCCGCCCAGCACCACCGGGCCTGCCGGGCCGAGCGGCACGGGCACCATCTCGATCGCCGAGCCCTTTACCTGGCGCTGCAGGTTGTAGCGGTAGTTCTGGACCAGCTCCTGCGGATTGGCGCTGATGGCGAAGGACCGCTGCGCGAGGAGCTTCTTCACCGCGTCGTCGTCGGTCTGGGTGAAGCTCTCCGGGTCCATCAGCTTCTCGTCGACCAGCTTGTGCAGGTAGGCGACGACTTGGCGGTAGGCGTCCGTGGCGCCGGTGAAGACGTACCGGCTCTCGGCCTGATCCCAGCTCGCGTTGAGGTACGACCATCCGGCCCGCACACCGTGGGCCTGGCCGAGGTAGCCCAGCAGGGCCCCCGCCGAGTTCGGCGGGGCGCTCCAGCGGTCGGAGAAGGGGTAGCGGTCGGGGTACTCGTCCTTGAGCGCCCGGAAGACCGTGTACACCTCGTCCCAGGTGGTGGGCAGGGCCAGGCCGAGCCGGTCGAGGACATCCGTGCGCAGGGACAGGGAGTAGCCCGACTTGACCTTCTCGTGCAGGCCGGGCAGCAGGTAGTACTTGCCGTCCGACTGGCGCAGGGAGTCGACCTCGGGTTGCAGGCCCCACTTCTTGACCTTGTCCTGGAAGTTGGGCATCAGGTGCACGTAGTCGCTGACCGCGAGCACCGAGCCCGAGGAGACGAACGGTGTCTCCTGGCCGGGGTAGGTCTTGGGTATCAGCAGCGGAGCGTCCCCCGCGCCGATGAGAAGGCTGCGCTTCTTGTCGTAATCGCTTGCGGGGACGGTGGTGGCCTTGAGCGTGATACCCGTACGCCTGGTCAGCTCCTTCCAGAACAGCCAGCTCTGCTTCAGCGGGTAGTTGGGCATGTTGTTGTGGAGGAGGGAGAACGACAGGGCCTTGCCCGCCTTGAACTGGTCGCCGACGCGGTACTGCTTCATCGCGCCGTCCTGTTTCTTCGACAGATCCTTGTTGTCGCCCCCGTCGTCGCCGCTGCCGCAGCCCGTGAGGGTGGCGAGGCCGATGAATCCCGCCGCGGACAGGATCTGGCGCCGCGACAGTTGCCCTTGGTTCTTCACGGATACTCCTTTGTTGGTGCGGTCAGCCCTTGACGGCGCCGAGCATCACGCCCGAGACGAAGTAGCGCTGGACGAACGGGTACACGCAGAGGATCGGCAGCGAGGTGAGCACGATCGTGACCGCCTGGATGTTGGCGGCCACCTGGCTGCCCTGCTCGGTGGTGGCGCCCGCGTTGGTGGCGCCGGTCGCGCCGGCGATGAGGTTGCGCAGGTAGACGGTGACCGGCATCAGTTCGGCCCGGTCCATGTACAGGAAGGCCTGGAACCAGGAGTTCCAGTAGGACACCGAGTAGAAGAGCACCATGGTCGCGATGACCGCCTTGGACAGCGGAAGCACGATCCGCAGCAGGGTGCCGTAGGTGCTCAGGCCGTCGATCTCGGCGGCCTCCTCCAGCTCGGTGGGCAGACTCTCGAAGAAGGCCTTCATCACCAGCAGGTTGAAGACGCTGATCGCGTTCGGCAGGGCGATCGCCCAGACCGAGTTCTTCAGCCCGAGGCTGGTGATCAGGACGTAGTTCGGGATCAGCCCGCCGGAGAAGAACATGGTGAACACGGCGATGCCGACGAGGACGTTCCGCCCCTTGAGGTGCCTTTTCGACAGGACGTAGGCATAACAGGTCGTCAGGACCATCGCCACTGCGGTCGAGACGACCGTGTAGAAGAGCGTGTTTCCGTAACCGCGCCAGAAGACGTCGTCGGTGAAGACGATGCGGTACGTCGTGAGGTCGAACCCCTTGGGCCACAGCGTCACTTCACCGGCGCGAATCTGCCGTTCCCCGCTGAAGGAGCGGGCGATGATGTTGATGAAGGGATAGAGGGTCACGACGACCACGACGGTGAGGATCACGCCGTTGATCCCCTGGAAGACCCGGTAGCCGCGCGTCGGCTGGTCGACCGAGGTGCGTGGGCGCGGGGTCAGGAGGCTCACCACAGGCTCGTCCCCACCGTGCGGCGCGACAACTGGTTCGCGGAGGTGATCAGCACCAGCCCGACGATCGCCTCGAACAGGCCGATCGCGGCCGCGTAGCTGAAGCTGTTGGACTCGACGCCGGTGCGGTAGAGGTACGTGGAGACCACGTCTGCGGTCGGATAGGTCAGCGGGTTGTAGAGCAGCAGGATCTTCTCGAAACCGACTGCGAGAAACGTGCCGATGTTGAGGATCAACAACGTGATCATGGTGGGGCGGATGCCGGGCAGCGTGACGTGCCAGATCTGCTGCCAGCGGTTGGCGCCGTCGATGCGCGCTGCCTCGTACAGGTCGTCGTCGATGGTGGTGAGTGCGGCGAGGTAGAGGATCGTGCCCCAGCCCGCGGTCTGCCAGATCTCGGAGCCGACGTAGATCGTGCGGAACCACTCGGGTTCCTGGATGAACCGGGTCGGTTCCTGGCCGAACCAGCCCAGCATGTGGTTGACCGGTCCGTCGGTGGCGAGCATCTGCATGGTGATACCGGCGACGATCACGACGGACAGGAAGTGCGGAAGGTAGGAAACCGACTGCACGAACCGTTTCAGTGACGTACGGCGGACCTCGTTGAGCAGCAGGGCAAGCACGATCGGGATCGGGAAACAGAAGACAAGGGTGAGCGCGCCGAGCCACAACGTGTTGCGGAAGACCTGCCAGAAGGTGGGGTCGGACAGGAACATCTGCACGTACCGCAGCCCGACCCAGTGCTCGCCGAGGAGGGAGCCGCCCGGCTCGAAGCGGCGGAAGGCGATCACGTTGCCGATCATCGGCAGGTAGCGGAAGACCAGGAAGAAGAGCAATGGCAGCACGGCCAGCGAGTACAACTGCCAGTCACGGCGCAGCGCCCGCCACGAGCCGCGTCGCGCGGGGCGGCGCGCGGGACCATGTCTCGTCTTCGGCGGCGGTTCCTGGGTTTCTGGAGGTGGTGCCGATGGGGCGGAGGTGCTCATGCTCGGCCTCCCGGGACGTCATTCGAAACAAGCGGTCTCGAAACTTTCGTGCCCTTACCGGTAACTCTGCGGCAACGTAAGGGCACACGGAAAGCGCTGTCAATGGGTGGTGCACCGCGGAGTGGAGGGGATGAAGGGGCGTTGCAACAGACAACGGGCGGGGTAGAACGGGGTAGTTGACTGTCCACGTCCTCCGCAATTTTCTGGCGGATGTACGCAACGATCGCCGACGATCTGCGAGGTGGCCGCCCGTGCCCGCGTTCGACCTGCCCCTGCCGGAGCTGGAGCGACACCGGCCCGACATCGACGAGCCCGCCGGCTTCGACGCGTTCTGGGCGGACACCCTGAAGGAGGCCGGACAGCGGGAGCCGCTGGTGTCGGTGCGTCCTGTCGACACCGGCCTGCGTCTGACGCAGACCTGGGACGTGACGTTCCGGGGCTTCGCCGGGGACCCCGTGAGGGCCTGGTTCAGCCGGCCGGCAGGTGTCCGCGACGCGCTGCCCGCGGTGGTCGAGTACGTCGGTTACGGCCGCGGTCGCGGTTTCCCCCACGAGCGGCTGACCTGGGTGAACGCCGGATACGCGCACCTGCTGATGGACAACCGCGGCCAGGGCGACCAGTACGGAAACGGCGGCGCGACCCCGGACCCGCACGCCACCGCGCCAGGCGGTCCCGGCCCCGCCGTGCGCGGCCTGCTCGATGCGCGCGACTACCACTACCGGCGGCTGATCACGGACGCGGTGCGCGCGGTGACGGCCGTCCGTGCGCTGCCCGGCGTCGACGGGGCGCGCGTGGCCGCCGTCGGCAACAGCCAGGGCGGCGGACTCGCCCTGGCCGTCGCGGGGCTGGTCCCCGACCTGGCGGCGGTCCTGGTCACCGCGCCACTGCTGTGCGGAATCCGGCGCGCGCTCGATCTCACCGACGCGGGCCCCTACGGCGAGATCGTCACGTATCTCTCCGTCCACCGGGGCGCGGAACGCGCCGCGTACCGCACGCTCGCCCACGTCGAGGGCATCTCCTTCGCCCGCCGCGCCCACGCACCCGCCCACTTCGGCACGGGCCTGCGCGACACGATCTGCCCCCCGAGTGGCACGTACGCGGCGTTCAACCGGTACGGGGAGTTGGGCGGCGAGGACGTGCGCAAGGCGATGTACGCGTTTGCGTACAACGGTCACGAGGGGGGCGAGGCGGAGCAGGTGGGACGGCAACTGGTGTGGCTGCGCGAGGTGTTCTCGGATCGACCGACTGATGACAGATCCGGACAGCCCTGAGGGAGCGGGGGGCGTGGTGTGGAAACTTCCCGCAGCCGGTGAAGGTAGGCCGGCACGGTCATCCACTTGCCCTATCTATCGAAACTCGATAGATTTCCATCGCGGGTCGATTGATGATCGTCCATGCGCCGATGGAAGGAAAGATCATGGGAAGACTGACCGTGCTCGCACTGCGTGGCGTGATCGTGGCGTTGCTGACCGGCTCGGTGTTCGTGCAGGCGGTGATGGTCCCGCTGCTGGGCAGGGATCTGGACGACGCCGACACCGAACTCGCCTACCCGCCCGCCGCGTTCCTGGTGACGGTCATCCTGGGCATCGTGACCGCACAGGTCGTCCTGGTCTGCGTATGGCGCCTGGTGACGATGGTGCGGCGAGGAACCGTTTTCTCCCACGCCGCTTTCCGGTACGTCCACATCGTGATCGGCGCGTTCGTGGCGGCCGCCCTCCTGATGTTCACGCTCGGGGTGCTGCTGGCACCGGGCGAGGCCGTCGCCCCGGGAGTCGTCCTGCTGATCGGTGGCGCCGTCATGGCGATCCTGGGCGTGGCGCTCATCGTGCTCGTGCTGCGCATGCTGCTCGCCCAGGCGGTGGCCCGCGACGTGGAGGCGACGCGGATGCGGGCCGAACTCTCCGAGGTGATCTGATGCCGATCGTCGTCGACATCGACGTGATGCTGGCCAGACGCAAGATGTCCGTGGGCGAACTCGCGGAACGCGTCGGGATCACACCCGCCAACCTGGCGGTCCTCAAGAACGGCCGCGCCAAGGCGGTGCGCTTCTCGACACTCGCCGCCCTCTGCGAGGTGCTGGAGTGCCAGCCCGGCGATCTGCTGCGCTGGGAGGCCGGGGACGAAGCCGAGGCGGAGAGCGCTGCTGGGGCCGCCGGGGCTGTCGCCGGAGCTGGGGCTGTCGGGGACGGCTGATGAGGTCACGCATCCGCGGCGACGGTGGGCCCAGCAACCTCCCGGTGGCCCCGAGCGCGCCGGGGCTGTCGCCGGAGCTTGGGCTGTCGGAGACAGCTGATGAGGTCACGCATCCGCGGCGACGGTGGGCCCAGCAACCTCCCGGCGACCCTGAGCGCGCCGGGACTGTGGCCGGAGGCGGCGGTGGGCCCGGCAACCTCCTGCCGGCCCTGAGCGCGCCAGGCCATGACGGGTGGACCCGTTACGGCCTGGCGCGTTTCCCTACGTTTCCCTACGTTCCCCTGCGTTCCGGCGAAGCTGACGGACCGGTGGCACCGGAGACTCCGACTCTGAGAATCCAGCAGCCCTGAGAATCCAGCAGCTCTGAGAATCCGCCGGCGCTGTGCCTCCGGTAGCTCCGGGCAGGGGCTCCGGGTCTCTGCTTCCAGCGCGAAGTGGTGGGACGACTCAGCCGACCCGGCAGGGAAGGGTCGTGGTGCTGTCACCGCCGGGTCCCGCGACGACGTAACCGAACGAGGAACTCTGGCCCGGACTCAAGGAGCCGTTCCAGTTGGCGTTGTGGACCATCACCGCCTGGCCGTTGTAGGTGGCGTTCCCGTTCCAGAGGCTGTCGATCTTCTGGCCGGTGGTCAGCGTCCAGTCGACCATCCAACCGAGCATCGGGACGTCGCCCGAATTGGTGACGGTGACCTCGGACTGGTAACCGCCGTTCCAGCTTCCCGTCGTCCTGCGGGTCGCCGTGCAGGTGCCGGGGACGGGCTCGGTCGGGTTGCCGGGCTCGTGGATACCGGTTACCTCGCCGTTGCCGCCGTCGAAGACGACATCGGAGCAGGAGTAGAAGGTCTCGGCGCTGTCCGAGCGCTGCCACACCATGTAGACGATGTGCCGCCCCGACTTGCCTTCAGGAAGCTTGCCGTTCCAGGCGTAGTTGGCCTCGACCGTGCCCGGACTGCCGTTGAGCGGCGGGTGGTCGACGCTCAGGAACGGCTGGTCCTCGATCGCGTCCCAGGTGAGGGCCTGGGTGGGGTCGAAGCCGTCCTTGGTGATGTAGACGTAGAACCACCCCGGATGGGCGGCCCAGGCGTTGTAGGAGAAGTCGACGTTCGCACCAGAGGTGAGGTGGGTGAGCGGCCAGTCGTTGCGGGGTGCGTCGAAACCGGTGAAGTTGGTGTTTCCGCCGCTGCACAGCTGGCCGTCGGGTACGAAGCCCCGGGTGCGGCCGGCGCCGTCGGAGCGAAGCACGGAGAACCAGTTGTAGAACGGCGTGGTCCCGCTGACCTGCTGCGCGTTTCTGCAAGCAGGGTTGATCGGTTTGATCTCACCGGTGTCGGTCAGCCCGTCCTGCCAACACAGGAAGGTCCGGCTGCCTGGCTTCATGGGGGTGCCGTGTGCCTCGGCCTTGCCGCCGGTCGTGACGATGAGTCCGACAGCGGGGAGGGTGGCGAGGAGGGAGAGGAGGACAAGGAGGAGGGCCCGGGTACGTAACCTGGCCCTCGCTCTTGTTGTGATCATGACATTCTTGATGTCTCGCATGGGCGTCCGTCCTTCCATGTACGGACCGTGCGGGCATGGAACGGTGCGGGTGCGATGCGGGTGCGGGCGCGGCGCGACTGCGAAAGGGAGGGGTTGAGGCGGGAGCGACACCCGGCGGGTTCCGGTCCACCGTATGGGAGCGCTCCCACCTCACCTGTGCCGGAAGATAGCGCTGTCAGGCTGACTTGTAAACGGAATCAGCGCTGTTGCCCGGAATCGAGAGCCCGGCAGAGGCGCTGGGCTCATCCGGCGGTCGGCGAAACGCCCACGGAACGGCTGAAGTCGGCGAGGTCTCGGAAATCGCTTTCGCGCAGACCGAACCGCGGATCGACGTGGTGCAGAAGCGCCGGCCCTCGATGGTGAGCGGCCACGTACGCCTGGTCGAGATCCCCCTGCTCGTCGTCCACCCAGGCGAACGGGCAGCCGTTCGCGTACTCGACCAGAGGGCCGGTCTTCCAGTGGACCCCGTCGGGGCGGTCCTGCAGCAGAGCATCACCGAAGCCGACGAAGGGGAGTTCGGGAAGACCCAGCACCGGCGCGATCCACCGGTTGGCGGTCGCCATCCAAGTGGTGGCCCAGCACAGTTCGTAGTCGAGCCGGAGCAGGGACGGCCCGTGCTCCGGGTTCAGCCAGACCCGCAGGAGACGCCGACTGGACGTGCGACCGCGCCACTCCTCCGAGAGGCCGGGGGTGTGGGGCACCCTCAGTGTCGTGTAGCCCTCGGGGCGCCTCTCCGGCTTTGCCGCATAGGGGTTGAGCGGTCCGTCCACGTCGAGAAACAGCAGTGGCCGGCTCATGGTCTCCCCCGGTGTCAACGTCTTCGCTGGGTCGCTGTGGTCGGTCGCGCTCGAAGTATGCGCTGTGGTCACACTATTCGCCGTGCCAGCGACGGTCGCCGCAACCGCCGTATCAGCCGCGGTCGCCGGACCCGCCGCAGTCGCCGCGCCGAACAGCGTCCGGCATCCGGCATCCGCCTTGCTGGGATCGCTCGGCGCTCGACGACGTGCTGGCCGACCTGCGTCGCGCCCGTGACGAGCGGCCGCACGCGCTGCCCCCGTGCTCAGAAGTTCTCAGAACAACTCCGCAGGCACTCACCGGTGCGCATCCCGGTGTGGCGGTGCGGGGACCATGTCCCCATGCGGGAGATCGACTAATTGACTCGGGTGGACGACCCGGCCTGGCCAGAGCTTCAGAAGGCGTTCACGGAGAGCGGTGTGTCCGTGCGGGTGTTGGCCCCCCACTCCGAGGAAGGGCGCCGGTGCCTCGTGCAGTTGCAGGTCACCGCACGTTCGACGCTGGGCGCGCTGGCCCTCAATTGTGGCGGGCGGGTGCTCGACGGAGGGTGGGTGCGGGTGTTCGGCGGCGGCTCACCGACGCACGGGGGGCTGCCGAGCCTGGCCCGGGTCAACCGCTTTCCCGCTGTTGCCGACCCCGCCTGGCATCCCGCGACCGGCCTCGTCGTGGGCCAGGACGTCCTGGGCGGGGTGTTCGCGTTGAACGGCCATGATCCGGCCGCCGCGGGCCGGCCCGGGGGTCCCAGGCAGATGACGTACTTCGCCCCCGAGACACTGGTGTGGGACGCCATGGACATGGGCCACTCCGGATGGGTGGCCTGGCTGTTGTCCGGGCGGCTCGACATGTTCTACGACGGACTGCGCCCGCCCGGCTGGCGCGAGGAGGCCGCGGCCCTGAGCCGCGCGGAGGGCATCTCCGTGTTCCCCTTCCTGTGGACCGAGGAGGCGCACGCCGATCTCGCTGCCACCAGCCGTCGGGCGGTGCCGATGCGCGAGATCCTCGGAGTCGCCGCCGACTTCGCCCGCGGTATGGGCCCTGCGGACCCGGGGTTCCTCGGCGAGGTGTGAGCCCCGGCCGGGGAACCCATCGGCGTTTCGTTTTCCGGTCCGTTACCGCTGCCGCTCCCCGGCGGGCGCGCCGTACCAGCGCCATGAGGTGAGGCGGGGGTGACCGGGGAGTTCCGCGCGGCCGGTGGCCCAGAGAAGGGTGGACCACCGGGGAGTGCCGGTCGGGGCGTCCGGGAAGAGCCTGCTCAGCACCCGGCCGCAGAGGTCCGCGTCGGGCTCCCAGTCGAGGCCCAGTCCCTCGGTGACGTCGTGCAGGTGCACCAGCGTCTCGACGACGCCCATCGCGGCGAAGCCCTCCGGGTCGGCCAGGCCGAAGACGTGGTGCGACCGTACCGCCGGCGGCGTGGTCCGCACGACGGCCGTGAGCAGGGTGCCGCACGCCTCCAGGACCTGCAACAGGCCTGCCGGGCCGGCGGCGGGGTCGGCGAAGATGACGTTCGCCGGACCGCCCGGCTTCTTCCGGCTCCATGCGAAGGGCACGTGAGTGTCCGACGGCGGGTTGTGCGGGCCCAGTTGGGCGGCATAGGAGAACAGGTCGTCGGCGAGGTGCTCGACGGTCTCCCAGCAGGTCCACTCCAGGGAGCCGGCCTTGGCGTCCCAGCGCGACGGGTCCGCCCCGCGCAGGGCGGTCACGCCCAGCCGGACGGCGTACGCGACGTCGTCCGCGGTGACGGGATCACTCGTTGCGGAACCGCTTGCAGGACCGCTTGCAGGACCGCTTGCTGCACCGCTGGTGGAACCGCTTGCTGCACGTGTTTCAGGCATGGCCGGACCGTATCAACGGCCCCGTCGGCAGTTGCCGGGGGCGGCTCGTAGGGCCACAGCAGCAAAGGGCCCTTCCGGCCACACACGGCGAAGGGCCGCGCCCCCGTCACCGGGGGAACGGCCCTCGCCTGTGTTACCGAACCGCTTGCCCGCCTACTTGCGGATCAGGCTGCGCAGCACGTACTGCATGATGCCGCCGTTGCGGTAGTAGTCGGCCTCACCGGGGGTGTCGATGCGGACGACCGCGTCGAACTCGACGCCCGTGTCGGTGGTGACCTTGACCGTGCGCGGCGTGGTGCCGTTGTTCAGCTCCTCGACGCCGGTGAAGGAGAAGGCCTCCTCGCCGGTCAGGCCGAGGGAGGCGGCGGACTGGCCCTCCGGGAACTGGAGCGGCAGGACGCCCATGCCGATGAGGTTCGAGCGGTGGATGCGCTCGTAGGACTCGGCGATGACGGCCTTGACGCCCAGCAGCGCGGTGCCCTTGGCTGCCCAGTCGCGGGACGAGCCGGAGCCGTACTCCTTGCCGGCCAGGATGGCCAGCGGGATGCCCTGCTCGATGTAGTTGCGCGAGGCGTCGTAGATGAACGACACCGGACCGCCGTCCTGGGTGAAGTCGCGGGTGTAGCCGCCTTCCGTACCCGGCGCGATCTGGTTGCGCAGGCGGATGTTGGCGAACGTGCCGCGGATCATGACCTCGTGGTTGCCCCGGCGCGAGCCGTAGGAGTTGAAGTCACGACGCTCCACACCGTGCTCGGTGAGGTACTTGCCGGCCGGGGTGTCGGCCTTGATGGCGCCGGCCGGGGAGATGTGGTCGGTGGTGACCGAGTCGCCCAGCTTGGCCAGGACGCGCGCTCCCGTGATGTCGGAGACCGGGGTGGTCTCCATCGTCATGCCCTCGAAGTACGGGGGCTTGCGCACGTAGGTCGACTGC
The DNA here is from genome assembly GCF_033794725.1 of Streptomyces sp. ID05-39B. Taxonomy (NCBI): domain Bacteria; kingdom Bacillati; phylum Actinomycetota; class Actinomycetes; order Kitasatosporales; family Streptomycetaceae; genus Streptomyces; species Streptomyces sp. ID05-39B. Next base: position 17,816 of record NZ_JARGEF010000107.1, read on the forward strand.
GGGTCCCACTCGAAGGTGTTGCCGGTCGGGATCGGCAGCGCCTGCCACTGGGCGTCGCCCGCGAAGACGTCCTGGTAGGACTTGTTGAACATGTCCTCGCCGATGGCGTTGGCCACGACGTCGTTGACCTCGGCCTCGGTGGGCCAGATGTCCTTGAGGTAGACCGGGTTGCCGTCCTGGTCGGCGCCCAGGGCGTCGCGCGTGATGTCCACCTTCATGGATCCGGCGAGGGCGTACGCGACGACCAGCGGCGGGGAGGCCAGGTAGTTCATCTTGACGTCGGGGTTGATCCGGCCCTCGAAGTTGCGGTTGCCGGAGAGCACCGAGGTGACCGCGAGGTCGTGGTCGTTGACGGCCTTGGAGACCTCCTCCGGCAGCGGGCCGGAGTTGCCGATGCAGGTGGTGCAGCCGTAGCCGACGAGGTTGAAGCCGACCTTGTCGAGGTAGGGGGTCAGGCCCGCCTTGTCGAAGTAGTCGGTGACGACCTTCGAACCCGGGGCAAGGGTGGTCTTGACCCAGGGCTTGCGGGTCAGGCCCTTCTCCACGGCCTTCTTCGCGACGAGCGCGGCGGCGACCATGACGTACGGGTTGGAGGTGTTGGTGCAGGAGGTGATGGCCGCGACCGTCACCGCACCGTGGTCGATCTCGTACGTCGAGCCGTCGGGGGCGGTCACGGTGACCGGGTTGGACGGAGAACCGTTCGGGCTGACGGCCGGGGCGTCGGAGGCCGGGAAGGACTCCTGGCCGGCCTCGTCCACGGAGTCGACGTAGTTGCGGACGTCCGTCTTGAACTGCTCGGCGGCGTTCGCGAGGACGATGCGGTCCTGCGGGCGCTTCGGGCCGGCGATCGAGGGGACGACGGTCGACAGGTCCAGCTCGAGCTTCTCGGAGAAGTCCGGCTCGGCCTTCGGGTCCAGCCAGAGGCCCTGCGCCTTGGCGTACGCCTCGACGAGCGCGACCTGCTGCTCGTCACGGCCGGTCAGGCGCAGGTACTTCAGCGTCTCGTCGTCGATCGGGAAGATCGCGGCGGTGGAGCCGAACTCCGGCGACATGTTGCCGATGGTGGCGCGGTTCGCGAGGGAGGTGGCGGAGACGCCCTCGCCGTAGAACTCGACGAACTTGCCGACGACGCCGTGCTTGCGCAGCATCTCGGTGATCGTGAGGACGAGGTCGGTGGCGGTGGTGCCGGTGGGCAGCTCGCCGGTGAGCTTGAAGCCGACGACGCGCGGGATGAGCATGGAGACCGGCTGGCCGAGCATCGCGGCCTCGGCCTCGATGCCGCCGACGCCCCAGCCGAGGACGCCGAGGCCGTTGACCATGGTGGTGTGCGAGTCGGTGCCGACCAGCGTGTCGGGGTAGGCCTGGCCGCCTCGGACCATGACCGTGCGCGCCAGGTGCTCGATGTTCACCTGGTGGACGATGCCGGTGCCCGGCGGGACGACCTTGAAGTCGTCGAAGGCGGTCTGGCCCCAGCGCAGGAACTGGTAGCGCTCCTTGTTGCGGCCGTACTCCAGCTCGACGTTCTGCGCGAAGGCCTCGTTCGTGCCGAACTTGTCGGCGATGACCGAGTGGTCGATGACCAGCTCGGCCGGGGAGAGCGGGTTGACCTTCGCCGGGTCGCCGCCCAGCTCCTTGACGGCCTCACGCATGGTGGCGAGGTCGACGACACAGGGCACGCCGGTGAAGTCCTGCATGATCACGCGGGCCGGCGTGAACTGGATCTCCTGGGAGGGCTGGGCCTGCGAGTCCCAGTTGCCGAGGGCGCGGATGTGGTCGGCGGTGATGTTCGCGCCGTCCTCCGTGCGGAGCAGGTTCTCCAGCAGCACCTTCAGGCTGTAGGGAAGGCGCGCGGAGCCCTCGACCTTGTCCAGCCGGAAGATCTCGTACGACTCGTCGCCCACCGGCAGCGTGCTGCGGGCGTCGAAGCTGTTCGCCGACACGACAGTCTCCTTCATTGATGTGCGCGTTCCACCGCATCCTGCCGTCACGCGGGCTTTGCCGATCCGCTAAGGTCAGGCTAAGTTAGGTCACCCTTACTGCGAGACCGGCGGTACGTGCGGCTGCGGTGCGCCTCGGCAGATATCTCGATGTCGAGATAACTCTAGTACATGGGCGCTCGTTGGTCATGCCCGGGCCCGCCTGACCGCTGTCATCCAATCGAGTCGTTTGACAGCGAACCCAGTCGTTCCGGCTTCCTTGACAGCGAACCTAGTCGTACGAGGTAACGCGCTGGGGGTGCTGAGTGGCCGTACGGGTCGGGGTGGAGCTTGCGGAGCCGTACGTCGAGCTGTCGTACGTGGATGCTGTACGCGAGCGTCAGCGGCGTCCGCTGCTGGACTGTGTGACGGCCCGGTTCGAGGACGTGGCCGCCGTACGACCGTTTCGCTGGTCACGCGGTGAGCGTCACTTCTCCGGCTGGTACTGGGCGGCAACGACCGGGCAGCACGTCGGTTTCGAATCGTGGCTGGAGCGGGACCGGCTTTTGCTGATGGACTTCGATCCTGAGGTGGTGGGGATCGCCTCGCAACCGTTCTGGCTGCACTGGCACGACGGCGAGCGGGAGCGTCGGCACGCTCCGGACTACTTCGTACGCCACACGGACGGCTCGGCGGTGGTCGTCGATGTCCGCGCTGATGAACGGATCGAGGCGAAGGACGCGGAGGCGTTCGAGGTCACCCGCCTGGCCTGCGGCCAGGCGGGATGGGGCTTCGAGCGGGTCGGGACGCCGGAGGCGGTGCTGCTGGCGAATGTCCGGTGGCTGTCGCGCTACCGGCACCCTCGGTGCCTGCGCGGACCAGTCGTGAACCGGCTCCGGGCAGCTCTCTCGGCCCGGTCCCGCTGATGATCGGAGCCGATGCCGCCGGCGACCGGCTTGAGACGCTGCCTGCCTTGTTCCATCTTCTCTGGCTCCAGGAAGTGGCCGCCGAGGGACTGGCGGTCGAGTTGCTGGGGGCGTCCACCATCGTGCGCCTGGCGGACGGAGGTGGACGGTGACGGGGAAAGTGCGACGGGTGCCTCCGACGGGCAGGATCGCGGAATTCCCGGAGAGCGCCGCTGAACAGGCCCGCTGGTGGGAGACGCACATTCTGGAGGTTCTGGACGGCTTACCGCCGGATGCTCCAGCAGGGACGGCGCCACGGCCGGAGTTCGATCCGGAACGGAACTCGCTGGCTCAACGGGAGCGGGCCAAGACCGCCGAGCTAACGGCGGCCGGGCACGCGATGACGGCCAGCGGCGTCAAGCAGAGGCGCCAGCGCTACCAGCGCGACGGGCTGGTCGGACTGGCCGACGGCCGGTCGGCCAAACAGATGCCGTCGTTCGGCCGGGTCGCCCCGGCGGTGGTCGAGGCGATGCGGGAGGCGATCGAGGAGACCGCCGAGGCGTCGTCGAAGACGATCGGCTTCGTGGTCTGGCGGGCGACCCAGATCCTGAACGCACATGAGGACGCGGAAGGTGTCGATGCCGTCTGAGCGCACGCTCTACCGGCTGTTCGACAGGCTGGCGGCCGGCACGCACGCGACAGGCTCGGCAACCACGCGCCGTTCGGTGAACGCGCGTCCGACCGGCCCGTTCGGGGAGGTGCCCGCCTGCGCGCCGGGCGAATGGATGCAGATCGACTCCACACCGCTGGACGTCCTGGTGCGACTGGACGACGGCATTGCCGAGAAGGTCGAGTTGACGGCCATGATCGACCTGGCGACCAGGTCACTGGCGGCTGTGGTGCTGCGACCGACGACGAAGGCAGCCGACGCTTCTGCCCTCCTGGCCCGGAGCATCACCCCGGAGACGATGCGTCCTAGCTGGTCAGAAGCCCTTCGGATGTCGCGGTCGGCGATGCCACACCGGCGGCTGCTGGCCTTGGACGAGCGACTGGAGCACGCTGCTGCCAAGCCGGTGATCGTGCCGGACACGATCGTCTGCGACCACGGGAAAGTCTTCATCTCGAACAACTTCCGCGCCTCTTGCCGCTACCTGGGCATCAGCCTTCAGCCGACGCACAAGGCATCACCCTTCGAGAAGGGCGCGATCGAAAAGACGCTGGGTTCGGTGGCGACGCTGTTCGCGCAGTTCGTCGCGGGCTACACCGGCCGGTCAGTGGACCGCCGGGGCCGGGGGCTGGAGAACGGGCCACTGTGGTCCTTGCCCGAGTTGCAGAGCTTGCTGGAGGAGTGGACCGTCGCCGTCTGACAGAACCGGCCGCACGATGCACTACGGGACCCGGACTCACCGAAACGGGCGTTCTCGCCAAACGAGAAGTACGCGACGCTGCTGGAGTCGTGCGGCTACGTTCCGGCCCCGCTCAGCGGCGAGGACTACATCGAGTTGCTGCCCGAACGCTGGCAGGCGATCAACGCCTACGGCATCCGGATCAATCACCGCACCTACGACGCTCGCGAGTGATCGGTGGCGGTGGCCCGGGTGCGGGCGGCGATCCGCCGGTCTCGCTTTGAGCGTTTGGCTGGCCGGTCTGCTTCCGTGGCAGGGCCGTCGTGAGCCCGCCGCAGCAGGGCAGCGGCAGCATCGGCGATCTGTTCTTCGCTCCCGCCGGGCACCTATTCACGGGCGTGGTCCCAGGCCATCTCACCGAACGGGACGCCGACGCGGTGCAGGTGCTTCCAGAACACCGTGATCCACCGGGCCGGCTCGCTGCGGCGGTCGCGTACCCAGATGCGGGAGACGTCGTAGGGGTCGTAGTGGATCTCCCATAGCCCGGCCGAGCCCTGACTCCTCGGACGTCGAGCCCGTGCCTGACGATGCGGACACCGAGGTGGCGAAGGTCATCCCGCTGGGCCTGTTCGATCCCTGGCCAACCCTTGGAGGCGCACGTGACCATCTCCGACCCGGCATCCCAACAGGTCGCGTTGGGCGAGATCGACGCCGAAGCCAACCGGCAGTTGACCACCCTGGAGGGATGGCGGAAATCCATCGAGGACCCGCCCGCACCCCCGGTTCTGTTGTCTGCCGGCGAACTGAAGCGGCTGTCCGAGACCGAGCGGGATCTCGACGACGAGTACCGGCTCGACCACCATGCCCGGATGCTCGTGGTCGCTACCTCGTTCGTCGAGAAGACCGTGGTCTGCGGCCGTCGGCTGGTCCTGCTCAACCGCCACGCGATCAGCGCCCGCCGCGGCCTGATGGTCTCCGGGCTTCCCGGAACGGGCAAGACCAGCGCCATCACCCAGCTCGGGCGCGCCCATGAACTCCTCGATCGGGCCCGCCACCCCAACGTCGCCGACCGCATTCCCGTTCTCTACATCACGGTCCCTCCCGCCGCGACCGCCCGCATGGTTGCAGCCGAGTTCGCCCGCTTTCTGGGCCTTCCGGTCCGGGCCCGGTCGAACATGACGGACATCACCGAGGCCGTCGTCGGTGTCTGCACTGATACCCGCACCGGTCTCGTGCTCGTCGACGAAATCCACAACATCTCGCAGGTCACCCGGGCCGGCGGTGAGGTCTCCGACACCTTGAAGTACTTCTCCGAGCGCATCCCTGCCACTTTCGTCTACGCAGGCATCGGCCTGGAGACCAGCGAGCTTCTGGCCGGCACCCGGGGAGCCCAAATCGCGGGCCGCTTTACCCTCGTCCCCACCCGCCCGTTTCCCTACGGCGACGAGTGGAAGGGGCTCGTGGCGACTATGGAGGAGACCTTGCTCCTGCACGACCACCCACCGGGGAGCCTGGTCAAGCTGGACCGCTACCTCCATAACCGGACTGCCGGGAGGATCGGCGCGTTGTCCCACGCGATCCGAGGGGCCGCGATCGACGCGATCCTCAGTGGCACAGAACGCGTGACCAAGGAAGGGATCGACGCGATCCCCCTGGACCATGCGGCGGAGACCACGGCGAAGCCGTTGAAGCAGGCAGCCACCCTATGACCGGGTCTTTGCCGGGCCGGCTGGCCCGGCTGCCCGTCCAGATCGCACCGCGACTCGGTGAGGAAACCGACTCCTTCATCCGGCGTCTCGCCCGCGCCAATCACCTCAAGCCCAGCTATCTGCACGGATATCTCTGCGGGCCGCCATTCTGGTCCGGCAAACCCCTCCTGGACCGGCTCGCCGACGCCGCCGGGCGTTCTCCCGAGGTGCTGGAACGCGCGCTCGCGGACGCAAGCTCGCCCCGAGGACGCGCCAAGCCCAACCCCCGCTACCCAGGCAAGGAACTGTTCCCGGGTCGTGGTGAACTCACTTACCTCATCTCCGATGACGCCCGCGACGGGACCATGACCGTCCGTGCGCTGGCTGACCGTTACGAGGTCCCGCAGCGGACAATCCGGCTCGTGCTGGACACCGCACGGCCCGCTGATCGTGAAGTGAAGCTCCGCAAGGACCCGGTCATGGTCCCCGTCATCCGCCTGGTCGACGACATGCTCGCCCGAGGGGTTCGCGGCAGAGCCATCTGGGCGGAACTGATGGACGAGCACGACTACTCCGTCTCCTACTCGTCCCTGCTCTACTACGTCCACCGCGGTCGTCACATGAAGCGCTACCCGCAGCCATGAGGAACCGGCAAAAAAAGCGAGCCCACTCTCGTCCCGACCTTGTTCCAAGCGCTGCCGCGAGAAGGCCCGCCGACGCCGCACGCACGACCATAGAAGCCAGGTGGCCTAGCAGTGATAGCCATCAGGACACTCAGCGAGCAGTACGCCGAAGACCCAGGCGGCGAGGACCAGCGCGCTGGACAGTGTTGCCATGATGACGAAGCGCCGGAGGGCCTTCTGCCGACGTCCGATGCGCGCCACCACGAGCCCCGTGGCCGGCGCGACCATCGCGCTGGTCGGAGCGGCCCACCAAAAGATGCTGCCGAACTCCTCCATCACCCAGGGAAACCCCATCGCACGGGCGATCGCCGGGGTGAACAAGATGAGGGGACTGGTCATCCACCACAACGCCAACCACCTGATCGCGCGGTCCACCCCGGAAGGGATCCGTCGATCAGGCACATCGCCGGAACGCGGGTCCGGACCGACACTCAGGGATGACATGCCCAAATCATAGGCAGTTCCGCGGACCAGCAGCACTGTCGGCGGAGGCTACGCCAGGCGTTTGACACTCAACTTAGTCCGCCGAGGTCACGCGGCACCTCACCGACTAACTTCGCTGACAAAGGACACCGCCGCGCCACGCCACCACGGACTCGCAGCGGCCGGATCCCCGGCGCGCGGCCACGCGCCCCGTGGCCGCGCGCCGGGGATCCGGCCGCTGCGAGTCCGTGGTGG
>NZ_JARGEF010000108.1:0-24999 GCF_033794725.1 Streptomyces sp. ID05-39B
GTGGGGGTGGCCGGTGAGGAGGGACTGTTCGGAGCGCAGGTAGAGGTCCTCGGGCGGGGTGGCCTGCGCGCGTGCGGCCAGCAGGGCGGCCACCGCGTCCCGGCTGTCGAGCATCTCGGCGGGCAGGCCGGGGTTGGTGAGGCCGGTGTGGTGCCGCAGTTCCGTGGCGACCAGGCCGACGAGGCCGCGGTGGTCGAGGCGGTGCCAGGCGCCGTCCACGCGCACCTCGGGCTCGGCGGGCCGCCGGGCGCCGCGCACGCGGAGCAGACGGCCGGAGGGCAGCCGGTGCGTGTGCCGTGCGTCATGCCGGGCTCGCGGTTCGGCCAATTCCCTCCCGGCCCCGGTCACTTCCCCCTCGGCCCGGGCCGGGTCACGTTCGGCCACTTCCCGCAGGAGGCAGTTGAGGAGCGGTGCGGCGGCGAGGGCGTCGGCCCGTGCGGCCAGGGCGCCCGGCGCGGTGGCGGCACCTCGGGCGACGGCGGCCGAGCCGGGCTCGGCGGCCGGCACGGAGTCGGCGGGCGGGGGGATGAGATCCACGCGTTCCACTCGTTCCCTACGGTTCTGGCGGGCGGAGACGATCAGTATCGCTGGGGTCACGACCCGCCCGTGACGCCGTTGGCGCACCCGCGCCCTGCCCGACCCGTACCCGAGGAGCCCGCCCGTGCACCGTCCCCCCACCGCCGAGGCCGAGCTGGCCGCCGACCTCGCCGCCGTGCGCCCCGCGCTCGCCGCGCGGTTCGCCGCCGAGCTGCCCGGTGCCCGCGCGGCCGTGCTGACCCGTCTGTGGCGGGCCCTCACGCACGAGCCGCTGCCGTGGGTCGTGGGCCGGGTGCCCGCCCGCGACGGCCTCACGCTGCACCTCGCCGACGGCCGACGGCTGCACGGCCCGCGCTCCGACCCGTACGCGACCGCCGCCCACGTGAGGGCCGTGGACCTGGCCGGGACGGCGTACGACGATCCCGCGCGGCTGATGACGGACCTGGCCGTGCCGTACGGCGGGAGCCTCGCCGCAGAACTGGCGCACAGTACGGCGTCGTTGGCGCTGTCGCGCGCCGGGCAGGAACCGGGGGGTCCCGGCGCGAAGGAGTGGCCCGCGCACGACTGGGAGTGGGAGCAGCGGGTCGTCGACGGTCACCCGTACCACCCCAGCTGTCGTTCCCGGCCCGGTCTTTCGGTGGCCGAGCAGCTGGCCTACGGGCCGGAGCACCGGCCGCCGGGGGTGCGACTCGGGCTGCTGCCGGTTCCGGCCGAGGAGTGCCTCGTCTCGGGCGAGTGGCCCGACGGACTGCGGGACGGGCGACGGCTGGTGATCCCGGTGCACCCCTGGCAGGCGGCGCACGTGCTCAAGCGGTCGTGCCCAAAGGGGCTTGCCGCGCATCCGCTGATGTCCCTGCGTACGCTCGCGGTGCCGGGCGGTCCGCACGTGAAGACCGCGCTGAGCGCCCGGCTGACGTCGTCGGTGCGGGACATCTCGGTGGGCTCGGTCGCCGCGTCCGCGGCGCTGTCCGCGTTCGCGGAGAGCCTGGCGGAACACACGGACGGCCTGCTGCACATGACCCGTTCGCTGGGCGCGGTCACCGCCAACTCCCCCGACCTCGCCGCCGTGTTGCGTGAGCCCCCGTCCGTGTACGCGGGTCCGGGCGAGCACGTCGTCCCGGTGGCCGCCCTCGCCACGACCGGACTTCCCGCCTCACCCGCCTGGTTGGCCGACTTCGCGCGGCTGGCGCTGACCGTGGGGCTGCGGCTGCTGGAGCGGGGCGTGGCCCTGGAGGCGCACGGCCAGAACCTGCTGGTCGTACTGTCGGCGTCGGGTGCGCCGCTGCGGCTGGTGTACCGCGACCTCGCCGACATCCGGGTCAGCCCGGCCCGCCTGGCCCGGCACGGCGTGACGGCGTCCGAACTGCCGGCCCGGATCCTCACCGACGACGTGAGGGCGCTGCGCCGCAAACTGTTCGGCTCGCTGGTGGCGGGCGCTCTGGCGGCCACCGCCGGAAGCGGTGAGGCGCTCGGTACGGCGCTGGCGGCGGCCGTACCGCAGGCGCCGGACACGGTCGACCTGCGGGCGCTGCGCGAGGAGCCGGTGCCGGTGAAGGCGCTGACGCTGATGCGGCTGTCGCCGGGCGGGTCCGGGGACCGGTGGGCGGAGCTGCCCAACCCGTTGGCAGGCCGGGGTTTCTGATCACGTTTTGAAGCGGGACACCTCTGGTCAATAGGATCCGCCGATGATCAGAACACAACGGCTGGCGGCGGGCTTCTGCGCCCTGCTCGCCGCGCTCACGGCCGGGCTCGCGTTCCCGGCCGGGGCGGTCGCCGACGAGACCACAGCCAATGCGCCCAAGGTCAACCTGGTGCTCGACGTCAGCGGTTCGATGCGGGCGAAGGACATCGACGGCGGGTCGCGGATGGCAGCGGCCAAGCAGGCCTTCAACGAGGTGCTGGACGCCACCCCCGAGGAGGTCCGGCTCGGCATCCGCACCCTGGGGGCCAACTACCCCGGCGACGACCAGAAGACGGGCTGCAAGGACACCGCGCAGCTCTACCCGGTGGGCCCGCTGGACCGCACCGAGGCCAAGGCCGCGGTGGCCACGCTCACGCCCACCGGCTGGACCCCGATCGGACCGGCCCTGCTCAAGGCGGCCGAGGACCTCGACGGGGGCACCGGATCCAAGCGGATCGTGCTGATCAGCGACGGCGAGGACACCTGCGCCCCGCTCGACCCGTGCGAGGTGGCCCGCGAGATAGCGGCCAAGGGCATCGGCCTGACCATCGACACCCTCGGCCTGGTGCCGAACGTGAAGATGCGTCAGCAGCTCAGCTGCATCGCCGAGGCCACCGGCGGCACCTACACCTCGGTGGAGCACACCGAGGAACTCACCGACAAGGTCAACCAGTTGGTGGACCGGGCGGCCGACCCCGTGGTGACGCCGGTCGCCACCCGGGGCGCGGACTCCTGCGCGAAGGCACCGACCCTGAAGTCGGGCCTGTACACCGACCGTGAGGAGTTCGGCCAGGAGCGCTGGTACCGCGTGGACCTGGATCCGGGCAAGGAGCTGCGGGCCTCGGTGAGCGTGTCGGCGGACCGGGCGATGAACCCCGACTACGGGCTGCTGGTACGGGCGGTGACCGTGCACGGCCGGGAGATCGTGCGCGGCGAGGCCGCCGGGAACGGCCGTACCGACGTCATCTCGACCGGTCTGCGCTACCCGAAGGCGGAGAGCGACGACGATGACGCGCCCGCCGAGACGGTGTGCGTGCAGGTGACCAACTCCTATTCGGCCGCGGCCGGTGTGAAGACCACGCCGGGCATGCCGCTGGAGCTGACCGTGGACGTGGTCGACGGTCCTTCGCAGGCGAGCGACGTGGCCTCGTTCGGTCTGGGCCGCGGCTGGTGGCTGCTCGGCGCCCTGGTGCTGGCCGGCTTCCTCGCGGGCGTTCTGTGGGGCTGGCTGTCGCGCTGGCGTGTCGCGGTCTGGAGGACCAACTGATGCGTATCACCCGAGTACTGAGCACGACCCTGCTGGCGTTCGGCCTGGCGGCCGCTCCGGCCGCCGCCGACTCCACCCCGTCCGCGAGCCCCTCGAAGGACGGTTCGGCGCCCACGACGGCCGGCACGTCCTTCCGTACGGCGACGGAGGTCGACCAGGGGCAGACGGCGACCGCGAGCGGCTCCGCGGGCGACTACCTGTACTGGTCGTTCCCCGCCGACGCGGGCCAACGGCCCACCGTGACGGCGAAGGTGAAGCTGCCCGAGGAACACGCGGGCCAGACCTGGCAGGTCGACGTGTACGACGGTCTGCGGCGCCGCCAGGCCTGCCAGTACGGCGCGCAGACCCGCACCGCCGCCTCCGGCACCGCCTCCCTGGAGCTGGCCTGCGTGCTGCGCACGGTCCGCGCCTGGTCGGAGCCGTGGGCCGACGACCCGCTGCCCGGCACGTACTACGTCCGCCTGACGGCTCTCGGCCTGAAGACGGCAGACCTCGGCCTGCCGGTCGGCGCCGAACTGCGCGTCGGCTCCAAGGACATGGGCGGGGCCGCGGCGGTGGACGGCTCGCTCGCCGAGCCCCTGGTGCCTGGCATCGCCGTGAAGTCGTCGGCAAAGGACGAGGGCGAGGACGCAGACGGGGACGACTCGTCCGCCTCCGCCGTGCTGTCGAGCATCGAGCCGGACGACGGCTGGTCCTCCGGCTGGTGGACGGACCGCTGGGTGTGGACCGGGATCGGCGGCGTGCTGGCCGCGCTCGCCGGGATCGGCGGGTACACCCTGACCCGCGGCCCGGGACGGCCGAGGCAGGTGCCGCCGGGCGCCTGACGCTCACCCGGAAGGCCCGCACCGTGCGGGCCTTCCGTGTTCCTCAGGCCTCCCGCAGCCCTTTGGCGAGGGTGCCCTCGCCGCTCACCTCGATGCGCCCGTCGCGCACGGCGTCGAGCAGACTCAGCTCGCCCTGCGCCACCGCCGTACAGGTGGCGGTGTCCATGACGAGCAGGGCGTCGGGTGGGCCGGGGGCGGCCCCGTGACCGTACACGGGCCCTTCGTCCGTGCCGACGAAGAGATGGAAGTGGCCCTCGTCCAGCCGGACTTCGACGAGCCCCTCGCCCTGAAGGGCGCGCAGCAGGGGCAGCGCGAACCAGTGTGCGCGGATCGCGTCGGTGGGCCCGCGCTCCCCCAGTTCCGCCTGCCCCCACGCGCCGAGCGCCTGGAGCACGGGCAGCAACGCGCGTCCGCGCCCGGTGAGTTCGTAGACGCTGGCCGCGCCGGGCGGCGGCAGCCTGCGCCGGGTGGCGAGTCCGTCGCGTTCCATGTCCTTCAGCCGTGAGGCGAGTACGTCCGTACTGACGCCCGGCAGGTCGGCGTGCAGGTCGGTGTAGCGGCGCGGGCCGGCGAGCAGCTCCCGGACGATCAGCAGGGTCCAGCGATCGCCGACGGTGTCGAGGGCGCGGGCGGCGGAACAGTACTGGTCGTAGCTTCGGCGAGGTGACATGCGACGCAGTCTAGACATGTCGTTGGACTTTCCAAGCTCGAACTTGGTAAAACCAAGTAACACCAGATACCGGAGGGGCGCATGGAGTTCCGGCAGTCGAACAAGCTCAGCGAGGTCTGTTACGAGATCCGCGGCCCGGTGATCGAGCACGCCAACGCACTGGAGGCGGCGGGGCACAGCGTGCTGCGCCTCAACACGGGCAACCCCGCGCTCTTCGGCTTCGAGGCGCCGGAGGAGATCCTCCAGGACATGATCCGGATGCTCCCGCAGGCCCACGGCTACACGGACTCGCGCGGCGTCCTCCCGGCCCGCCGGGCGGTCGCCCAGCGCTACCAGGAACGGGGCCTGGAGGTCGACGTCGACGACGTCTGGCTCGGCAACGGCGTCTCGGAGCTGGTCTCCATGGCCGTACAGGCACTGATCGAGGACGGCGACGAGATCCTCATCCCGGCCCCCGACTTCCCGCTGTGGACGGCCGTCACCACGCTCGCGGGCGGCAAGGCGGTCCACTACCTCTGCGACGAACAGGCCGACTGGTACCCGGACCTGGACGACATGGCGTCCAAGATCACCGACCGCACCAAGGCCGTCCTCATCATCAACCCGAACAACCCCACCGGCGCGGTCTACCCCAAGGAGATCATCGAGGGCATCCTCGACCTGGCCCGCCGGCACGGCCTGATGGTCTTCGCCGACGAGATCTACGACCAGATCCTCTACGACGACGCCGTGCACCACTCGGCCGCGGCGCTCGCCCCCGACCTGGTCGTCCTCACCTTCTGCGGCCTCTCCAAGACGTACCGGGTAGCCGGATTCCGCTCGGGCTGGCTGGTGGTGACCGGTCCCAGGCAGCACGCGCGGGACTACCTGGAGGGCCTGACCATGCTGGCCTCCATGCGCCTGTGCGCCAACGCGCCCGCCCAGTACGCCATCCAGGCGGCTCTCGGCGGCCGCCAGTCCATCCGCGAACTCACCGCGCCGGGCGGCAGACTGCGCGACCAGCGTGACATCGCCTGGGAGAAGCTCAACGAGATCCCCGGCGTCTCCTGCGTGAAGCCCAAGGGCGCCCTGTATGCCTTCCCGCGCATCGACCCCAAGGTCCACCCCATCCACGACGACGAGAAGTTCGTCCTGGACCTGCTGCTGCGCGAGAAGATCCAGGTAGTCCAGGGAACCGGTTTCAACTGGCCGACCCCGGACCACTTCCGCATCCTCACCCTCCCGCACGCGGAGGACCTGGAGGCGGCGATCGGCCGGATCGGGCGTTTCCTGAGCGGTTACCGGCAGTAGGCAACGACGGCCCGGATCGCGTGGTAGTCGCCTTCACCCGCGAAGCCGTCCGCATACGGGACTCCAAGAACCACCGCACCTCCACCTCGCCTTCGCCCCGTCCCAGGGGGCCGCGTTCGTCTCGTACGCCGCGGATCACTGACGTACGACAGACCGGCGCCCCGTACTGCGGGGCGTCGGCGCACGCCTGTGCGACTCTTGCGGCATGGGTGATCTCTTCCTGGTGCGGCACGGCGAGACCGCGTGGTCGCGCACCGGCCGGCACACCGGACTGACGGACGTCCCGCTCACCGAGCACGGCCGCATGGAGGCGCGTCAGTTGGTGCCGCTCATCCGGTCGCATCGGATCGGCGCCGCGTTCTCCAGTCCGCTCCAGCGGGCCCGGGAGACGGCGGAGCTGATCGGGCTGCACGAGGTGCGGGCCGACGCGGACCTCAAGGAGTGGGACTACGGCGGGTACGAGGGCGTCACGACCGTCGAGATCCACCGGGAGCGGCCGGAGTGGTTCCTGTTCACGGACGGTGTCGCGCCGGGCCCGCCGGAGCATCCCGGGGAGACCCCGGAACAGGTCGGGGAGCGGGCCGACCGGATGCTGGCGAAGGTGGACGCGGCGCACGCCAACACGGAGGGGTGCGTGGTGCTGGTGGCGCACGGGCACTTCCTGCGGGTGCTCACGGCGCGAAGGCTCGGTCTGCCGCCGTCGGCGGGGGCCCTGTTCCAGTTGGCGACCGGGGCACTGTGCCGGCTGGGTACGGAGCACGGCCGGCATGTGATCGCGGGGTGGAACATCCGGCCGGGGGCCTGAGGGGCGGGCGGGAGGGGGTCTGCGGTCGGGCCGGATTGTCAGTGGCTGGTCGTAACCTTCGTGGTGGTGGACAGCCGTACCGTCGCCCGGAGGGAGCAGGCCGTGACACGACCGCCGACCGCCGCCCAGCGGCGGGTGATCGACGCCGCCGACCCCGTCACCGGGCGCCTCCGGGGCACGGAGGCGCAGCTCGCCGCGCTGGTCGGGCGGGGGCTCGCGTTCCGACACCCGAGGCCGCCGAACGACCACTTCCTCACCCCGGCCGGACACCGGATACGGGAGGCGGAGCCCGAGGCCGAGCCCGCCGCCGCCGTGGTCGATGCCCCGCGCGCGGAGACCGGCGTGTTCACGGCGCGGGTCGGCGGCGAGGAGGAGCCGCCGGACGGCGGGCCGTCACGGGTGCGGGAGGTGCACAGCGCCTGGCAGGGGCTGCTGGAGCTGCGCCGGATGACCCACCCGGACGGGGCGGTGGACCGGCCCTGCGGGTGGGAGCGTACGCATCTGGTGCAGGCCGCCGCGCTCGCCCTGGAGGCGGCGGGGCACCCGCCCGCCGGCGCGGACGTCCGCAGACCGGGCGGCGGCGGGACGGACGCCGGCGGCTACCGTGTGCGCGCCAGCCCTCAGCCGGACGCGATCGCCGTGCAGGGGCCGGACGAGGAGACGTTGCGGGCCTGCGCGGCGACGCTGGAGAAAGCGGGCTGGCACGTCAGCGAGCACACCGATCCCCGGAGCAGAACCCGCTATCTGCTGGCTTCCCCGCGCCGCGTGTGAGGGCGTGCCAAGATCGGTGGACAGGGCATCGACTGTGCTCGTCGACGAGAAGGGGAAGCCGTGAGCGAGCCGTTTTCCGTGCGGGTCACCGTGCGCGGATACGAGACCGACGTGCAGGGCCATCTCAACCAGAGCGTGTACATCAACTACGCGGAGCACGCGCGCTGGTCACTGCTCCAGGCAGCGGGCATCACCCAGGCCGGGCTGATCGGCCGGGGCATCGGACCGGTCGCCCTGGAGACGACCATCCGGTACAAGCGTGAACTGCTCGCGGGCGACGAGGTCGACGTCACGTGCGCCTTCGCATGGGGTGGCGGCAAGACGTTCCGCATCGAGCAGGTCATCCGCAGGACGGACGGCACGGTCGCGGCCGAACTGTCCGCGGTCGGCGGCCTGCTGAACCTGGAGACGCGGCGGATGGTCGCCGACCCCGCGCACCACTTCAAGGAACTGGCCACCGACCCGAGCCTGTTCGGACTCTGATCCGGGGCATGCCGGCCCCGGCAGCCCTACGCGTCGGTCAGCTCCCGGTCGTGCTCGGAGTCGTAGGCGGCGCGGGACTCGGCGATGTAGACCCTGTTGCGTTCGGCCCAGCCGGTCAGGCGCAGCAGGGTCTCGTGCAACTCTCGAGCCACCGGCGTCAGTTGGTACTCCACCTTCGGCGGCACGGTCGGGTGCACGGTACGGGTGACGAGCCCGTCGCGTTCCAGGTTGCGCAGGGTGAGGGTCAGCATCCGGCGGCTGATGCCCTCGATGCCGCGCTCCAGTTCGGTGAAACGGATCGGTCCGTGCGCTGCCGCGACGAGGATCTGCACGCTCCATTTGCCCGAGACCCTGTCAAGAACCTCCCGCACCGGGCACGCGTGCGCGTTCACCACCTGCGGGGTAACACCGGTGTTCCTCTGGGACATCCGACTGCCTCCTTACGGCTCCCTTCAGGGTCACTCACGATGGCCTCCGTCACAAGTCGTGCACCAAGGGCACGCATCGTTCCTACGGAGACAGCGGAGGCCCGCAGACCATGTCCACCAAGGTCGGCTCACAGAACCGGACACCGGACCAGGCACCGGTACAGGCACCGGACCGGACTTCGAACCTGACGTCGAACCGGATGTCACACCCCCGGACGTACTCCCGCTGGGCGTCGCTCGTCATCCTGTGCGCCGGCACGCTGATGACGATCCTGGACGGCAACATCGTCACCGTGGCGATGCCCGCCATCCAGAGCGACCTCGGCTTCAGCGCTCCGGGCCTGGCCTGGGTCGTCAACGCCTACCTGATCCCCTTCGGCGGTCTCCTCCTGCTGGCCGGCCGCCTCGGTGACCTGGTGGGGCGCAAGCGGATGTTCACGGCGGGCCTGGCGGTGTTCACGGCGGCGTCCGTGCTGTGCGGGGTGGCCACCGGGCAGAGCGTGCTCATCGCGGCCCGCGCCCTGCAAGGCGTGGGCGGGGCGATGACCTCGGCAGTCGTCCTCGGCATGCTGGTCGCCCTGTTCCCCGAGCCACGCGAACAGGCCCGAGCCATCGCGGTGTTCAGCGCCGTCGGCGCGGCGGGGGGCGCGCTCGGCACCTTCCTCGGCGGGGCGCTCACCCAACTCCTCACCTGGCACTGGATCTTCCTCATCAACCTGCCGATCGGCGTGCTCGCCTGGTTCGCCGCCCTGCGCGTCCTCGCCCCCGACCGCGGCGCCGGCCTCGGCAAGGGCGCCGACTACCCCGGTTCCGCCCTGGTGACCGGCGCCCTCATGCTCACCGTGTACGTCATCGTCGGCGCCGGCGACCGAGACGCCACCGCCACCACCCTTCTGGCCCTGCTCGCCGTCGCCCTGTTCGCCGGCTTCGTCCTGCGCCAGGCCCGCACCGCCCGCCCCCTGCTCCGCCTTCGACTGTTCGGCTCCCGGCTCCTCAGCGGCGCGAACGCCGTCCAGATCCTGATGATCGCCACGATGTACGGCTTCCAGTTCATCGGCGCCCTGTACCTGCAACGCGTCCTCGGCTACGGCGAGTTGGCCACCGGTACGGCCTTCCTGCCGGCGCCGGTCGCGATCGGCCTGCTGATGCTCGGCCTGTCCGCCCGCACGATCGCCCGCTACGGCGCGTACCGCGTGCTGCTGGCCGGCCTGGTCCTGATCACCGCGGGCATGGCGCTTCTGAGCCGCGCCCCGGCCGACGGCTCGTACGCGGCGGACGTACTCCCGCCGATACTGCTGCTCGCGGCCGGTTTCGCCGCCGCGATGCCCGCGCTGACCGGCCTCGCGATGTCGGGGACACGGGAGGAGGACACCGGACTGGCCTCCGGCCTCTTCAACACCACGCAGGTGGTGGGCGGTTCGCTGGGCCTGGCCGTGCTGACCACCCTGGCGGCCCAGCACACCGACACCCTCCTCGCCACAGGCACCGCCCCCCTCCCGGCCACGGCCGAGGGCTACCAACTGGCCTTCCGGGTGGCGACGCTGATCGCGGCGGCGGCCCTGATACTGGCGACGGCGGTGTTGCGGACACCACGGGTGCGGGACGCGGGCTGACCCGGACCGACGCAGCCGGACCCGTCGTGACCGAGCCGAGGCGACTGGACCCGCCGTGACCGGGCCGACCTTGACCGGGCCCTGCGGCCGGCCCGTCACCCGGCCTCGAACGCCCCCCGATGCGCCACCGCCCACTCCCGGTACGTCCGCGCCGCGCGCCCCAGCAGCTCGGGCACGTCCTCGGTGACGACGGCGTTGCCGCCCGCGCGCGCGAATGCGGTACCGGCCAGCATCCCCTCCGCCTGCGCCTCCCCCAGCCCCCAGGCCAGAAGGAGTTCGCGGGTCCCTTCGGGTGTGAGGTCGCGAGTCGTGACCGGGCGGCCGAGTACGTCCGCGAGTACGGCGGCCTGTCCGGGCGCACTGATCGTCTCCGGCCCGGTGAGGGTGTACGTCCGCCCGGCGAGCCCCCCGTCCAGCAGGGTCAGTGCAGCGACCTCGGCCACGTCACGCGGGTCGATCACGCCCTGTGCGCCGTCGCCGGTCATGTTCGGCACCGCCAGACCCGACCGGACGGGCTCCGCCCAGCTCAGCGTGTTCGAGGCGAAGGCCGAGGGCCTCAGGACGGCCCACTCGGCGCCGCTGTCACGCACGGCCCGCTCCCCCGGGAGGTGCCACGTACCGGAGGGGCCCACAGCAGGGTCGCCGGTCGCGATCGCGGAAAGCTTCACCAGCCGTCCCACGCCCGCCGCCACGGCCGCAGCGACCAGGTCCTCGTCGGACCGGGCGCCGCCGCCAGGATCGGTGCCGGGGCCGGGGACGCCCACCAGGAACGCCGCCGTCACGCCGGTCATCGCCGCTTCCAGGGAGGCGGGTTCGCCGTAGTCGCCCCGCGCCACCTCCACGCCCGCGGGGAGTGACATGGCCCTGGCCTTCGCCGGGTCGCGGACGAGGGCGCGCACCTTCTCTCCGCGCGCCGCCAGCCGTCGTACGAGTTCACTGCCGATGGTGCCTGTGGCACCGGTCACGAGGATCATGGCTCTCACGTTGACGGGCCGGGGCAACGGGTTACTAGGAATTTCCGGCACGCTTCGACAGGCCCGCGAGGCCGCCCGTGCGCCTACGGTGAAGGGGTGACCAACGCCCTCGCCGAGCAGTCGCTGACCGTCCCCGAGCGGGCACGCCCCTGGATCTCCGGCATCGAGTCGATGCGCGTCACCGGCCCGCTGCCCGACTCCTTCACCCACGCCCCGGACACAGCGGCCCGGTTGGTCGTGCGTGTCGAGGCCGACGGGCGGCGCGACACCCTGGTCGTCGGGCCGCGCACCCGAGCCACCTACCACACGGACGCCGACCGCCCGGTGACGTCCTGCACGCGTCTGCGGCTGGGACCGGGTGCGGCACGCCCGCTGCTGGGCGTCGCCGCGGTCGATCTGGTGGGCCGTGCGGTGCCGCTGCGCGAGCTGCCCTCGGGTACGGCCCGGCGACTGGCACGTGCGCTGGCCTCGCTGGACGAGGAGGGGTTCACCGCCCGCCTCGCGGAGCTGCTCCCGCCTCCGGCCGACGACTCCCGCAACCGTTTGCTGCGAGCCGCCACGGCCGCCCTGTCGACCCACCGCGACCGCACAGCCGCCGCCGTCCAGGACGTCGCTCGCGACCTCTCGGTCAGCGAACGCCAGTTGCGCAACCTGTTCGCGGAAGGAGTGGGCCTCTCCCCCAAGCATTACGCCCGCATCGACCGCGTACGGCACGTCCTCACCCACGCGGCCGACGCCCCGTGGGCCGAACTCGCCGTCGCAACCGGTTACTACGACCAGTCCCACATGACGGCCGACTTCCGCGCTCTGATGGGCGTGCCACCGAAGGCGTACTTCACAGGACGGCTGCCGAGGGCCACGCCGTGCGAGGCGCCCGCACCGCGCTGAACCGTACGGAGGCGCCAGGACGGGGCGGCCGCCACCGGTCCGGTCGGAATGCGGATGCGCGGGTCGCCGCCGACCTGCGATGCTCCGGTCCCATGGCCGTTCGACGCAGCAGACCCAGCCTCTACATCTCCGTGGACATCGAGGCCGACGGGCCGATCCCCGGCCCCTACTCGATGCTGAGCCTGGGCGCCGCCGTCGCCGGGGTCCAGGACGCCGAGGGATTCACCGCGGCAGACCCCGAGGCGCGCACCTTCTACCGTGAACTGCGGCCCATCGGCGACGACTTCGTCCCCGACGCGCTCGCCGTCAGCGGCCTCGACCGCGAGCGCCTGCGTGTGGAGGGACTCGAACCCGCCCTGGGGTTGTCCCAGTTCACCCGCTGGGTGCGCGAGGTGAGCGAGGGCGCGCAGCCGGTGATGTGCGGCTACCCCGCGTCGTACGACTGGACGTTCCTCTACTGGTACCTGATCCGCTTCACCGGCGAGAGCCCCTTCGGGCACTCCGGATGCCTGGACATGAAGACGCTGTACGCCACGAAGGCCGGGGTGCCGCTGCGGGCCGTGGCCAAGCGGTCGATGCCGGCGGAACTGCTGCCGAGGCGCCGTCACACGCATCACGCGCTGGACGACGCCGTCGAGCAGGCCGAACTCTTCGCTCACCTCATGGCGTGGCAGGGGCCCGCGGCGCCCCGGTGATCTCCTCGCCCGCCTCCATCGGGTGCGTCACGTCCTGGGCGTCGACGGTCCTGCCGAGGTGGTTGAAGACGAGGTTGAGCAGGACGGCCGCCACGCAGCCCGTGGAGATGCCCGAGTCCAGGACGATCCGTGCCGTCTCCGGGAAGGCGTGGTAGAAACCCGGCGCGGTGATCGGGATGATGCCGACGGCGAGGGATACGGCGACGATCAGCACGTTGTTGTCCTTCTCCAGGCCCGCCCGGACAAGGGTCTGGATACCGCTTGCCGCAACAGAGCCGAACAGCACCACGCCTGCCCCGCCGAGCACCGGGCGCGGTACGACGGCGATGAGTGAGGCGGCCATCGGGCACAGGCCCATCAGGACGAGGAAGGCGCCGCCGGTGGCGACGACGTACCGGCTGCGGATCCGGGTCATCGCGACCAGGCCGATGTTCTGGGCGAAGGCGCTGCACATGAAGCCGTTGAAGACGGGGCTGAGCGCCGAGCCGAGGGTGTCGGCCCGCAGGCCCGCCGCGATCGTCTTCTCGTCCGCCGGACGGTCGACGATCTCACCCAGCGCCAGCATGTCGGCGGTCGATTCGGTCATCGACACGACCATCACCACGCACATCGACAGGATCGCCGCGACCTGGAACTGCGGGGCGCCGAAGTGGAAGGGGGTCGGGAAGCCGACCACGTCCGCGGCGGCGACCGGCCCGAAGTCGGTGACGCCGAACGGTATCGCGACGAGCGTTCCGGCGACCAGGCCGAGCAGCACGGCGATCTGCTTGACGAAGCCCCGGGTGAAGCGGCGCAGAAGCAGGACCAGCAGCAGGGTGACGCCCGCGAGGGTCAGGTTCGTCGCCGAGCCGTAGTCGTCGCCGGCCGGGTTCGGGCCCTGCGCCCAGCCGAAGGCGACCGGCAGCAGCGAGACACCGATGAGGGTGATCACGGTGCCGGTGACGACCGGCGGGAAGAAGCGGACCGCCTTGCAGAAGACGGGGGCCGCGAGGAAGCCGAGGAGTCCCGCCACGATGACCGCGCCGAAGATGACGGGCAGCGCGTCGGACCTGTCCTCGGTGGAGGCGACGATCGCCGTCATGGGGGCGACACCGGCGAAGGTGACGCCGTTGACGAAGGGCAGGCGGGCGCCGATCTTCCAGACGCCCAGTGTCTGGAGGAAGGTGGCGAGGCCCGCGGTGAAGAGGCAGGCACCGGTGAGGAAGGTGAGTTCGGTGCCGGTCAGGCCTATGGCGGCGCCGACGATCAGCGGCGGGGCGACGACTCCGGCGTACATGGCGGCGACATGCTGGAGACCGCTTGTCGCCATTTTCAGGGCGGGGAGTTTCTCGTCCACGGGGTGGACGGGTGGGGCGGCTGGATCGGCTATCGCGGCGGGTCGTCGAGCGGACACGGCGGCTCTCCTCCGGTCGGTTACACGGCAGCTCTGGCGTGGGTTTCATGGAGGTGGTGCACGGTCGTGCGGGACCGGGGAAACGGCGGGAAACGACGGGAAACAGTGTGAAACGGCGGGAAACGACGGGGTGACCGTTCCGGGGCGCGCGCGTCCGCACGCGCCCCGGTCACAGCCGCCGTGGACCCTTGCGGGTCCAGGGCCACCGGCACGGGAGCCGTCCCTCCCGGCCGGAGTCTCAACAGGTCAGCCCTGGTCAGCTCAGGGGCACCTCTGGTCAGCTCAGGGGCAGCCCTGTGCGGCGATCCGTGCCAGGCGCCGGGCCTCTTCGCGGGTCGCGCGGGCGATCGCGTCCTCGTCGGCGGTGAGCAGCCGGCCGTCCTCGACGATCTGACGGCCGTTCACGAAGGAGGCGGTGACCGGGGCCGCCGCGCCCAGGACCAGCGCGGTCACCGGGTCGGCGATGGAGGCGTGGGCGAGGGTGTCCATCCTCCACAGCACCAGGTCGGCGAGCTTGCCCGGCTCCAGCGAGCCGATCTGGCTCGCCCGGCCGAGGACCCGGGCGCCGCCGAACGTGCCCAGGCGCAGCGCCTGACGGGCGTTCAGGGCGGCCTCGCGGTGGACGCCGAGGCGGTTGATCAGGAGGGCGTTGCGCAGTTCGGTGTGGAGTTCGCCGGACTCGTTGGACGCCGTACCGTCGACGCCGAGGCCGACCGGGACGCCGGCCGCCAGCATGTCGGGGACGCGGGCGATGCCCGCCGCGAGCCGGGCGTTGGACGACGGGCAGTGCGCCACACCGGTCTTCGTGCGGGCGAACGCGGCGATGTCGGAGTCGTTCATGTGGACGCAGTGCGCCATCCACACGTCCTCGCCGAGCCAGCCCGTGGACTCGAAGTAGTCGGTCGGGCCCATGCCGAACAACTCGTGGCAGAACTTCTCCTCCTCGACCGTCTCCGAGCCGTGCGTGTGCAGCCGTACGCCGAGACGGCGGGCCAACTCGGCCCCCTGGCGCAGTAGTTCGGTGCTGACGGAGAAGGGCGAGCAGGGGGCGACGGCGACCTGGGTCATCGCGTCGAAGGAGGCGTCGTGGTGCTGCCGCACGGTCTCCTCGGTGGCGGCGAGGGCGCCTTCCAGGGTTTCGACGGCGAAGTCCGGGGGCAGGCCGCCGTCCTTCTCGCTGCGGTCCATGGAGCCACGGGCCAGGGTGAAGCGCACGCCCATGTCCCGTGCGGCACCGATGATCGCGCCGGACAGGTCGCCGGAACCGTGCGGGAAGACGTAGTGGTGGTCCATGGCGGTGGTGACACCGCCGCGGGCCATCATCGCGAGGGAGCCCTGCGCGGCGGCCCGGACCATCGGCTCGTCGATGCGGGCCCAGGTGGGGTAGAGCGCGACCAGCCAGTCGAACAGGTTGTGGTCCGTGGCCAGGCCGCGGGTGATCCACTGGTAGAAGTGGTGGTGGGTGTTGACCAGACCGGGAGTGACCAGGTGGCCTGCGGCGTCGATGCGGCGGGCGACGTTCTCCAGACCTGCCGGGGCCGGGCCCGCACCGACCGACTCGATGCGGTTGCCGGCGATCACGACGTAACCGCTTGCGTGCTCGGTGTCGTGGGCGTCGACGGTCGCGATCGCACAGTTCTCGATGACGATGCGCCGGTCTGCTGCCATGGTTCGTCCTTTGCGGTGAGAGGGAGAGGGCACGGCAGGACCCCGGAAGATTGAGTGCCGTGACCGGGGCGGGAACGGAAAGGGGCGCAGTAACGGCTTCCCCTTCCGTTCCCGCTTTCCCGGCCACGGGTGCCGCGATGAACGGGTGCCGCGATGAAGCGGAACGTGGGAAACGGATATGTCAGAGGTTGCTGAGGTCCACCGGTATGCGGGCCTCGCAGCCGTCCCGCAGGACGGTCCCCTCGATCAGGCCGTAGGGCCGGTCGGCGGCGAAGTACACCTCATTGTCGTTCTTCAGCCCGAACGGCCCCAGGTCGACGAGGAAGTGGTGCTTGTTCGGGAGGGAGAAGCGGACCTCGTCGATCTCGCCGCGGTGGTCGATGATCCGCGACCCCATCTGGAACAGCGTCTGCTGGAGCGAGAGGGAGTACGTCTCCGCGAAAGCCTGGAGGAGGTGTTTCCTCGTCTGCTCGTAGGACTCCTCCCAGTCCGGCATCTCCCGCCCGTCGTCCGTCCAGTTGAACCGCCAGCGGGCGGACACCTGGGTGGCGAGGATGCGGTCGTAGGCCTCGGGGAGCGTCGTGTACTTGTCCTTGACGTAGCCCCAGAACTCGGAGTCCGTCGAGTTCATCACGACCAGGTCCTTCAGGCCGGAGACGACCTCCCATGACTCACCGTCGTAGGTGATCTGGGTGAGCCGGGTCTCCTGGCCCTGACGGACGAATGAGTGCTTCGGCTCGTCGGAGCCGGTCTCCTTCGTGCCGGCGCCGGAGGTCTCGATCCGCTCCCAGGCGTACTCCTCGATGCGGATGCGGGCCCGCTGGATGGGCTCCTGCGCGGTGACGAAGTGGCGGGCGAGGTGGATGCCGAACTGCTCGGCGGACTCGATGCCGTACTCCTTGGCAAACGCGTACACCGTGTTCTTCGTGGTGTCGGTCGGCAGCACGTTGGCGTTCGAGCCGGAGTAGTGGACCTCGTCCATGTCGCCGCTCAGCGACACCGAGACGTTGAGGTCCTTGATGTGGTGGGTGGCGCCGTCCCGCGTGATCTTGACGACTCGGTTCTCGGCCTTGCCGTACTGGTTCTGTCCCAGAAAGGTGGGCATCTAGCTAGCTCCCTCGGTAAACGGAGTAGCCGAACGGGTTGAGCAGCAGCGGTACGTGGTAGTGCTCGCCCGGCACGACGGCGAACGTGATCGCCACCTCCGGGAAGAACACGCCGGCACCGCTGTCCCGATTCGCGGGGGCGTCCTGCTGCGCATCGGCTTGTTCCTTCACGGTCTTCTCCAGGTACGGCTCCACGGCGAAGTCGAGCCGTACGTGGGTGGTTCCCTCCGGCAGCGCCGGCAGGTCCTTGCACCGGCCGTCCGCGTCGGTCGCGGAACCGCCGAGCGCCCGCCATTCCGCGTCCCGGCCGGCGCGGGCCGAGAGGTGGACGGCGACGCCCTCGGCGGGGCGGCCGACGCTGGTGTCCAGGATGTGGGTGGACACGGAGGCGGTGGTGCTGGTGCTCATGGTCGGGGCGTCCTCTTCGGTCGGCTCTCGGTCGGCTGGCAGGCGGCTCGGTCGTCCTCAGCCGTCCCCGCTCACCTGTTGGACGGCCGAGCCCGGCTCATCCCTCTACACCGTTTTCGACAAGTCGGGCCAGGCGGATGCGGTTGATCTTGCCCAGTTCGGTGCGGACGATCTCCCGTTCCTGTTCCGGCGCGTTGACGAGCCGTTCCCGTACGGCGTCGCGCATCTCCTCGCCGGTGCGGCCGGTGGCGCAGATCAGGAAGACGTGACCGAACTTCTCCTGGTAGGCCAGGTTGAGTTCGAGCATCTGCGTCTTGAGTTCCTCGGAGGCGCCGGCCATGCCGCGCTGCTCGCGGGCGGAGGTCGGGTCGCCGGGCCGGGGACGGCCGATGGGCGGGTGCCCGGCCATCGCCTCGTCCAGGTCCGCGGCGGTCAGTTCGGCCATGGCGGCGTCACCGGCTGCGTACAGGTCGTCGGCGGTGGCGTAGGGACGGGCCGCGAGCAGGTGCTTCGCCCAGGTGGTGGAGGCGCAGGCCTCGTGGAGCGCGGCGAGAGCCGCGGACTCTTCGAGGGCGTTGAACCGGGCCAGTCCCGGGGGCGGGGAAGTCGACGTCACGGGAGCCTCCGTGGCCGTGAACGGCCTTCGTGCTGATCGGACTGCGGCTAGCTAACGCCTACCCGCGACAACCAGTCAACACTTTGTTGAAAATTCCGGGTAACGAAACCCGGAGTCTCGAAACCCGGAGCCCCGCGCGGTCACAGCCGCCGCTCAGCTCCCCTTCTCGCGGTTGAGGTAGTTGTACACGGTGAAACGGCTTACCCCGAGTGCGCCCGCCACCGTCTCCACGCCGTGCCGCACGGAGAACGCGCCGCGCGCCTCCAGTATCCGTACGACCTCCTGCTTGGCCTTGCGGTCCAGATCCGCGAGGGGCTTGCCCTTCTTGCGTTCCATCGCGGCCAGGATGTGGTCGAGGGAGTCGGCGAGCTGCGGCAGCCGTACGGCGAGGGCGTCGGCGCCCTCCCAGGACAGCACGACGTCGTCGGGGCCGGCCTCGTCCGGCGGGACCAGTTCCCCGCCCATGGCGTCGACCAGCGGCTTCACGGCCGCGATGAAGGACTCCCGCCCGGACCCGGTCATTCGCCCTCCCCGAGGACGTTGACCTGGAGGGAGATCCGGGTGGCTCCGGCTTCCAGGGTCTTGCGGAGCAGGGCGTCGACCGCGCCCAGTACCGCGTCGGCGCGACCCTCCACGGTGTTGCCGAACGGGCCCACGTCCACGGCGTCCAGGTCGGCGGCCTCGACGACCTCGCGGGCGACCAGCGCGTGCGCGGGTGCCTCGTCGAGATCGAAGGGCTCGGTGGTGAACTCAACCCTCAGTCGCATCGCGCCCCATACCTCTCTGACCTGCCTGACCTGCGCGTTTCCCACCCGCCCGCACCAAGGAGGGCGCTCCGGAACGATCCGCCGACACACGAATGGGCCATCGGGGTGGCTCCCGGACCCCGACCTTAACCGACCGGCGGGTCGGTCAGGGGAGTGCCGGCGCCCCGCCTCCGCCACACCCCTTGACAAGCCGCGACCCCCGACGGCAATCTTCCAATAAGCAGAAAGTAACTTCCACAATACGGAATTCATGGTCAGTGTGTGGAAGCCGTCACGGAAGGGAGCGCCGGACCCCATGGGATTCGCAGAGCAGCGCTTCAACGTCAACCTGTCGATCCTCTTCACCGAACTCCCGCTCCTGGAGCGCCCCGCGGCCGCCGCCGCGGCCGGCTTCACCGCGGTCGAACTGTGGTGGCCCTGGACCGACACACCCACCCCCCGGCAGCACGAACTCGACGCGCTGAGAACGGCGATCGAGGACGCGGGCGTCCGGCTCACCGGCCTGAACTTCTACGCCGGCCGGCTGCCGGGCCCCGACCGCGGCGCCCTGTCGGTCCCGGGTGAGGAGTCGCAGAGGTTCCGCGCCAACATCGACGTGGCCGCCGGCTTCGCACAGTCCCTCGGCTGTACGGCGCTCAACGCGCTCTACGGCAACCGCGTGGACGGCGTGGACCCGGCCGAGCAGGACGCGCTCGCCCTGGAGAACCTGGCGCTCGCGGCGCGGGCCGCCGACCGGATCGGCGCGATCCTGCTGATCGAGGCGCTGAACCGGCCCGAGTCGCCGAAGTACCCGCTGGTGTCGGCCTCGGCCGCCGTCGGCGTCGTCGACAAGGTCAACGCGGTAACCGGTCTCGCAAACGCCCGGTTCCTGATGGACCTCTACCACCTGTCGAAGAACCGCGAGGACCTCCCCTCGGTGATCGACCGGTACGCGTCCAGGACCGGCCACGTGCAGATCGCCGACAATCCGGGCCGCGGCGCGCCGGGCACCGGCTCACTGCCGCTGGAGAACCTGCTGGACCGGCTCGGCAAGGCCGGTTACGAGGGCTGGGTGGGCCTGGAGTACAAGCCGGGCGACCGTCCGAGCGCGGCGGCCTTCGACTGGCTGCCCCGGTAGCACCGGGCAGGCCCCGGGTCCGCGCCGCCCGCTGAACATCCCCGTACCGAGAGGCACCCCATCATGAGCAACCTCCCCAAGATCGCCTGGATCGGCCTCGGCGTCATGGGCTCCCCCATGTCCGAGAACCTGATCAAGGCGGGCTACGAGGTAACCGGTTACACGCTGGAGCGGGAGAAACTGGACCGGTTGACCGCCGCCGGCGGACGCCCGGCCGGCTCGATCGCCGAGGCCGTCCGTGACGCCGAGGTCGTGATCACGATGGTCCCGGCCTCCCCACAGGTCGAGGCCATCGCGTACGGCCCTGACGGCATCCTGGAGAACGCGCGCCCCGGCACCCTGCTGATCGACATGTCCTCCATCACTCCGCAGACCTCCGTCGATCTGGCGAGGGCGGCGAAGGACAAGGGCATCCGCGTCCTGGACGCGCCGGTGTCCGGCGGTGAGGCCGGTGCGGTCGAGGCGGTGCTGTCCATCATGGTCGGCGGCGAGCAGGCCGACTTCGACCGGGCCGAGCCGCTCTTCGACGCGCTCGGCAGGACGATCGTGCTCTGCGGGCCGCACGGCTCGGGCCAGACGGTGAAGGCCGCGAACCAGCTGATCGTCGCCGTGAACATCCAGGCCTGCGCCGAGGCCGTGGTCTTCCTGGAGAAGTCCGGCGTGGACCTGAAGGCCGCGCTGGACGTCCTCAACGGCGGACTGGCCGGATCAACCGTACTGACGCGGAAGAAGGACAACTTCCTGAACCGCGACTTCGCTCCGGGCTTCCGCATCGACCTGCACCACAAGGACATGGGCATCGTCACGGACGCCGCCCGCACCGTGGGCGCCGCCCTGCCGGTCGGCGCCGTGGTCGCGCAACTCGTCGCGAGCCTGCGCGCGCAGGGCGACGGCGGCCTCGACCACTCGGCACTGCTGCGAGCCGTGGAACGGCTTTCCGGCGCCCGGCTGTAACCCTTTCCCAGACTTC
Organism: Streptomyces sp. ID05-39B; assembly: GCF_033794725.1. Taxonomy (NCBI): domain Bacteria; kingdom Bacillati; phylum Actinomycetota; class Actinomycetes; order Kitasatosporales; family Streptomycetaceae; genus Streptomyces; species Streptomyces sp. ID05-39B. The sequence continues at coordinate 20,972 of NZ_JARGEF010000108.1, forward strand.
CGGGCGGCGCCGCCGCTGACATCTGTCCTGTCGCGCCCAGGCGACGACGCCGCCCGGAATCCAGCCCCTTCCCCGCGCGATCCCGCATACGGCACGCGCGTGGAACCTGTGGAACATTCGGTCCACGCCCGAGCCAGGACCGAACCCCCGGCTCGCGCCCCCGACCTGACGGAACGTCATGGTCCAGGGCGCGGCCCGTCCGCGCCGACGATCCGGATGAGGGGTGATCGCGGTGCGGAGCGGGCGAGGGGACAGGAGCCGCGGCGGCGTGCGAGCCAGTGCGGTGGTGAAGGAAACGTGGCGCTCCTCTCGACCTGAGGGAGGACGTCACGGCTCCGTCGCATCCGTCGCGGTCCCTGTCCCTTCCGATCGATCCTCTGGACCCTCCCCGCGCTCCCCCGCGAGACCGTGACCCGGTCGCGCCGGGGAGCGCGCCGCGTTGCGCGCGCGGCGGGCACGCGCAGGCGGACCGGCGACGACCGCGCCTGGCCCAGCCGGCCGTACCCCTCGGCCCTCTCCCGGCGTGCGGACGGGCCGCACCCGCAGGAATCTGAGGGCATGGGCAATCCGACGCAGCACCCGCACATCGTGGTCCACCCGCCGGCCCTGGACGGCTCCCGCCGGGTCACCTCGGGCGACGCCACCCTGGGGATCGCGACGCACCTCGACGATGTCGTCGAGATCCTCCGCCTCGCCGACCTGGACCGCGTCGAAGTCGAGGAAAGCGACCTCATCGAATGGCAGGGCGGCGGCCCCGACGACTGGCCGGGACTGTCGGAGCATCATGAGCAGCACGAGGCATAGGCCGGGGTCAGAGCGAGGCGTAGGCCGGCTACGACAACCTCAAATCAACCTCTGAACATGGCTCAAGGGCTTTCAACAGCCGCCGGGCGTGGGCACATTGTGGTCACGCGGGGCCCGCCGGCACGGGGGCGGCGGGTCCCGCTCCAGGGGGTCGCCATGAGCACAGGCACATCGATCCGGCCGCGGCCGTACGAGGTCGCGCCGTTGCGGGGCGGACCCCGCGCCGCCGTCACGGTGGCCGTGGTCGCCCTGCATCTGCGGGGCGGCGTCGAGGCGGGCCGGCCCGGCAGACCGCGGACCTCAAAAGCGTCCTCCGAGGCTGCCGGGCAGGCCCCGCCTCCCCAGACTTGGACCTCTTCCCCGGCTCCTGCGTCTTCCCCGGCTCCGCCGTCGTCCTCGACTCCTCTGCCGCCGCTCGCCGAGGCGGTCCGCACGGCGCTCGCCCGGCCCGCCGGACTGCCCCAGGTGCGGGACCATGCCGACGTCCGGGCCGCCCTCGCCGAGCTGCAGGCGGGTCTGCGGGCCGCGGGCCTGCTCCGGGCCTTCCCGCCCCACCGCACCCGAACCGCCCGCCGGGCGCTGGACGCCCTGTCCGCCGAGCACCCCCTGCCCACGAGCCGGCCCTGCATGTCCTCGTCCCCCGGTTCGCCCTGCGGGCGGGACTGATCACGCGGGCCGAGGTAACCGAGGGCAAGGGCTTCCACGCCCGTTCCCCACGAGGCGGGGGCACGGGCGGAACGGCGTACTCGTGCGGGGGCGGCGGAGGCGGCTCGGACTGAGCGGCACGCCGAAGGGGCGGCCCCTCCTCCGGGCGGGCCGCCCCTTGGCTACTTTTTGTTACTCACTGTTTCCGCTCCGCCTCGAGGCGTTTTCCGGCTGGTCAGGCCTTCAGCGTCCTGACCGCCGTCGGCGCGTGCCACTCCTGCGTCGCGATCTCCTCGAACTCCACGACGTTGCCGATGTCGTTGGTGCCGCTCATGGAGATATTGGTGACGCGCTCCAGGATCGCCTCGACGACGACCGGGACCTGGAACTCGGCGGCGAGCTTCTTGGCGTGCTCGAAGGCCGCGCCCAACTCGTTCGGGTCGGTCACCCGGACCGCCTTGCAGCCGAGGCCCTCGGCGACCTTGACGTGGTCGACGCCGTAGACGCCCAGCTCGGGCGAGTTGATGTTCTCGAACTCCAGCTTGACCTCGAAGTCCATGTCGAACCCGCGCTGCGCCTGGCGGATCAGGCCCAGGTAGGAGTTGTTGACCAGGACATGGACGTAGGGGATCTTGTGCTGCGCGCCGACCGCCAGTTCCTCGATCATGAACTGGAAGTCGTAGTCTCCGGAGAGGGCGACGACGGACGCCTCCGGGTCGGCCTTGGCGACGCCGAGCGCGGCGGGGATGGTCCAGCCGAGCGGTCCGGCCTGGCCGCAGTTGATCCAGTGGCGCGGCCGGTAGACGTGCAGCATCTGGGCGCCGGCGATCTGCGACAGACCGATGGTGCTGACGTAACGCGTTTCCGGGCCGAAGGCCTTGTTCATCTCCTGGTAGACGCGCTGCGGCTTGATCGGGATGTCGTCGAAGTGCGTACGGCGCTGGAGCGTGGCCTTCCTCTCCCGCGCGGCCCCCGCCCACGCGGAACGGTCGGGCAGCGCACCGGCCGTCCTCACCTCCCGTGCCACCTCGACGAACAGCTCCAGGGCAGCCCTGGCGTCGGAGGCGATACCGAAGTCCGGCGCGAAGATCTTGCCGATCTGGGTGGGCTCGACGTCGACGTGGACGAACGTCCGTCCCGCCGTGTAGACGTCCAGCCTTCCGGTATGCCGGTTGGCCCACCGGTTGCCGATACCGAGGACGAAGTCGGACTCCAGGAACGTCGCGTTGCCGTAGCGGTGCGAGGTCTGCAGACCCACCATGCCGGCGTTCAGCTCATGGTCGTCGGGCAGCGCGCCCCAGCCCATCAGGGTGGGCACGACCGGGACGCCGGTCAACTCCGCGAACTCGACCAGGAGTTCGCAGGCGTCGGCGTTGATGACGCCGCCGCCCGCGACGATCAGCGGGCGCTCGGAGGCGTTGAGCATCCCGATCGCCTTCTCGACCTGCGCGCGGGTCGCGGCCGGCTTGTACACGGGCAGCGGCTCGTAGGTGTCCGGGTCGAACTCGATCTCGGTGAGCTGCACATCGATCGGCAGGTCGATGAGCACGGGGCCCGGACGGCCGGAGCGCATGAGGTGAAACGCTTGCTGAAACACCCCGGGGACCTGTGCGGCCTCCAGGACGGTGACCGCCATCTTGGTCACCGGCTTGGCGATCGAGGCGATGTCGACGGCCTGGAAGTCCTCCTTGTGGATCACGGCGGTCGGGGCCTGGCCCGTGATGCACAGGATCGGGATCGAGTCGCCGATCGCGGAGTACAGGCCGGTGATCATGTCGGTGCCGGCCGGACCCGAGGTGCCGACGCAGACGCCGATGTTGCCCGGCCGGGTCCGGGTGTAGCCCTCGGCCATGTGGGAGGCGCCCTCCACGTGGCGGGCCAGCGTGTGGGTGATGCCGCCGGAGGCCTTGAGGGCCGCGTAGAAGGGGTTGATCGCCGCGCCGGGGACACCGAACGCGGCGGTGACGCCCTCACGCCTGAGGATCTCAACTGCCGCGCGGGCAGCGGTCATTCGTGCCATCGAGTACTCCTGCTTCGACTGCTTCAGCTGCTTGAGCTGTCGGATGCGTACTCCCGTCGCGCCCCGCCGTGAGCACATCGACACCGCCTCCGCAAGGTGATTCCGTATTGCGGAAACTAACTTCTACTATCTGGAAGTAATCTAAGGGGGTGGGAGAACACCGTCAAGAGACGGACAAGCGGGGGCTCTCTGGAGGACGATGGGCGCCATGCCCGAGAGCGTGCCGGTGCGCTGCCCGGCCTGCCGGCGCGAGCGCCTCTACACCGTCCCCCGCTACCCCTGCGCGTGCGGCGCCCCGGTCGCGGCCCGCCTCGATCCCCGTGCGGCCCCGAAAGCCGTCGCACACCGGACGTGGGAGGAGGAGTGGATCACCGTCCGCTGCCGGTCCTGCGGCCGCCACGGCCAATGGCCCCGCCCGGCACGTCAGCGGGAGCCGCAGGACGGCGCGGCAGGCGAAGCGTATTTCCGGCCGGGGCCACTCGACGTGGTGGCCGAGGGACCGGCAGCGACCAGGAATCAACTCCTCCTCCAACGAACGAGAAACGAAGGCAGCCAGGGG
>NZ_JARGEF010000109.1:0-24931 GCF_033794725.1 Streptomyces sp. ID05-39B
CATCTCCCCCCGCTCCCCCCGCGTCGCCGCCGCCAGGCGCCTCGCGCGGCGGAACTTCCGGGGGAAGGAGCGGCTGTTCCTCGCGGAGGGCCCGCAGGCCGTGCGGGAGGCGGCCGCGCACCCGGACACCCTCGTGGAACTGTTCGTCACCCCGGAGGCCGCGGACCGCCACGCCGACATCCTCGGCGAGGCCCGTAACGCCGGCGCCCGCGTCCACCTCGCCGACGGTGAGGTCATCGAGGACATCTCCACCACCGTCACCCCGCAGGGCCTCGTGGGCGTGTGCCGGTTCATCGACACCCCCTTCGACGACATCCTCGCCGCCCGCCCCAGGCTCGTCGCCGTCCTCGCGCACGTACGCGACCCCGGCAACGCCGGCACCGTCCTGCGCTGCGCCGACGCGGCCGGCGCCGACGCCGTCGTCCTCACCGACGCCTCCGTCGACCTGTACAACCCCAAGGCCGTACGGGCCTCGGTCGGCTCGCTGTTCCATCTGCCGGTCGCCGTCGGCGTTCCCGTCGAGCGGGCCGTCGCCGGCCTCAAGGACGCCGGGGTGCGTGTCCTCGCCGCCGACGGCGCGGGCGAGGACGACCTCGACGACGAGCTGGACCAGGGCACCATGGGCGGGCCCACGGCATGGGTCTTCGGCAACGAGGCCTGGGGCCTGCCGGAGGAGACCAGGGCGCTCGCCGACGCCGTCGTGCGCGTCCCGATCCACGGGAAGGCCGAGAGTCTGAACCTCGCGACCGCCGCGGCCGTATGTCTGTACGCGTCCGCCCGGGCGCAGCGGGCGCCTGACGGAGGGTGCCGCTCCGTCACCGAGAGCTAGTAGGGTGACCAGCTCGGGGGTCCTCGTCTGGGAGGTGGGGTACGGGGATGAGTGTCGGCACGAGCAGGGCGCCGGGAGCCAGTGAACCGGAGCGCCCGCCCGCGGCCCGACCGGCCGGTGACCCCGACGGACTCGGCATCGACCCCGACGACCTGCCCGACGGGCTGGTCGTCGCCGACGAGCACGGGTACGTCGTCTGCTTCAACGCCGCGGCCGAGCGCATCACCGCCGTCCCCGCGGCCGAAGCCCTCGGCCAGCGGCTCGACAAGGCCCTGCCGCTGGAGGACCTCGAAGGCCGCCGCTGGTGGCAGCTGACCGACCCGTACAGCGGCCTCGCCATCCGCGTGGGCCAGCCCGAACGGAACCTGCTGCTGCCCGGCGGGCGTGAGGTCCTCGCCTCCGCCCGGTACGTCCGCGGCGAGCCCACCGGCCCCGTCCGCCGCGTCGTCGTATCCCTCCGCGACACCGAGGCCCGCCGCCGCACCGAGCGCAGCCACGCCGAACTGATCGCCACCGTCGCCCACGAGCTGCGCTCCCCGCTCACCTCCGTGAAGGGCTTCACCGCCACCCTCCTCGCCAAGTGGACGCGGTTCACCGACGACCAGAAGCGGCTGATGCTGGAGACGGTCGACGCCGACGCCGACCGCGTCACCCGGCTCATCGCCGAGCTGCTCGACATCTCGCGGATCGACTCCGGCCGCCTGGAGCTGCGCCGCCAGCCCGTCGACATGGGCGCCGCCGTCGGACGGCACATCCAGGCCTACGTCGCCGCCGGCCAGCCCGCCGACCGGTTCCTGCTGCGCATCGAACAGCCGCTGCCCGCCCTGTGGGCCGATCCCGACAAGGTCGACCAGGTGCTCAGCAACCTCATCGAAAATGCGGTGCGGCACGGCGAGGGAACCGTCACCATTGAGATCACGCCCGCCCGGTCCCCCCGCGAAGGGGAGGACACCGGCACGTCGGTCATCGTGAGCGACGAGGGCACCGGCATCCCGGAGGAGTCCATGAACCGCGTCTTCACCCGCTTCTGGCGGGGCAGCAAGCGCGGCGGGACGGGCCTCGGGCTGTACATCGTCAAGGGCATCGTCGAAGCCCACGGCGGTGTCATCACGGTCGGCCGCGCCCCCGGCGGCGGCGCCGAGTTCCGATTTACGTTGCCCGTGGCGGTCCCGGCCTATCTGGCCTAGCCCCCGCGGGCGCATCCGTACGTCCTCACCCCGTTAGACTCGGCCTTTGGCACCTTCGTGTCCCATGGACGGCCCTCCGAGTGAGTCGGTGACGGGGACCTTCAGCCAGCCAATCGGAAGCACGGGAAGAGATGTCGGCACCGAATAAGTCGTACGACCCTGTAGAGGTCGAGGCCTTGAAACCGGAAGAGATCGAGCGCATGCGGGACGAGGCGCTCGCCGCCTTCGCCGCCGCGGACTCCCTCGACGCGCTCCAGGAGGCCAAGGTCGCCCACACCGGCGGCGCCTCCCCGCTGGCCCTGGCCAACCGAGAGATCGGCGCACTGCCCCCGCAGGCCAAGGCCTCCGCCGGCAAGCTCGTCGGCCAGGCCCGCGGCGCGGTGAACAAGGGTCTCGCCGCCCGGCAGGTGGAACTGGAGGCCGAGCGCGACGCGCGCGTCCTGGTCGAGGAGGCGGTGGACGTCACGCTGCCCTACGACCGCGTGCCCGCCGGCGCCCGCCACCCGCTCACCACGCTCTCGGAGCGCATCGAGGACGTCTTCGTGGCCATGGGCTACGAGGTCGCCGAGGGCCCGCAGGTCGAGGCCGAGTGGTTCAACTTCGACGCCCTGAACATCGGCCCGGACCACCCGGCCCGCGGTGAGCACGACACGTTCTTCGTGCAGGGCCCGGAGGGCGGCACCGAGTCCGGTGTCGTGCTGCGCACCCACACCTCGCCCGTGCAGATCCGCTCGCTGCTCAGCCGTGAGCTGCCGGTGTACGTGATCTGCCCCGGTGTGGTGTACCGCACCGACGAGCTGGACGCCACGCACACCCCGGTCTTCCGCCAGGTCGAGCTGCTGGCCGTGGACGAGGGCCTCACCATGGCCGACCTCAAGGGCACGATGGACCACATGGTCCAGGCCCTGTTCGGCGAGGGCATGAAGACCCGGCTGCGGCCGAACTTCTTCCCCTTCACCGAGCCGTCCGCCGAGATGGACATGGTGTGCTACGTCTGCCGCGGCGAGTCCGTCGGCAACCCCGACCGGCCCTGCCGCACCTGCTCCAGCGAGGGCTGGATCGAGCTGGGCGGCTGCGGCATGGTCAACCCCAAGGTGCTGACCGCCTGCGGCGTCGACCCGGAGAAGTACAGCGGGTTCGCCTTCGGGTTCGGCATCGAGCGGATGCTGATGTTCCGCCACAGCGTCGAAGACATGCGAGACATGGTCGAGGGTGACGTCCGGTTCACCCGGCCGTTCGGGATGGAGATCTGATGCGGGTCCCGCTTTCCTGGCTGCGGGAGTACGTCGACCTGCCGGCCACCGAGACCGGCCGTGACGTCCAGGCCAAGCTCATCTCGGCCGGCCTCGAGGTCGAGACCGTCGAGCAGCTCGGCCACGACCTCAAGGGCCCCCTCGTCGTCGGCCAGGTGCTGACCATCGAGGAGCTGGAGGGCTTCAAGAAGCCGATCCGCTTCTGCACCGTCGACGTCGGTCAGGCCAACGGCACCGGTGAGCCGCAGGAGATCGTCTGCGGCGCCCGCAACTTCGCCGTCGGCGACAAGGTCGTGGTCGTGCTTCCGGGCGCGGTCCTCCCCGGCAACTTCGCGATCGCCGCCCGCAAGACCTACGGCAAGACGTCCCACGGCATGATCTGCTCCGGCGACGAGCTGGGCATGGGCGACGACGGCAGCCACGGCATCATCGTGCTGCCGCAGGAGACCGAGGTCGGCAAGGACGCCATCGAGCTGCTCGAACTGGTCGACGAGGTCCTCGACATCGCCGTCACCGCCAACCGCGGCGACTGCCTGTCCATCCGCGGCGTCGCCCGCGAGACCGCCATCGCCTACGGCCTGCCGCTGCGCGACCCGGCCCTCCTCGACGTACCGGGCCCGAACGCCTTCGGCTACCCGGTGCAGGTCTCCGACCCCGTCGGCTGCGACCGCTTCACCGCGCGCACCGTCACCGGTCTGAGCCCCGAGGCACGCTCGCCGATCTGGCTCCAGCGCCGGCTGCAGAAGGTCGGCATGCGCCCGATCTCGCTCGCCGTCGACGTCACGAACTACGTGATGATGGAGGTCGGCCAGCCGCTGCACGCCTACGACCGCACCCTGGTCCAGGGCACCATCGGCGTCCGCCGCGCGGCCGAGGGCGAGAAGCTCGTCACCCTCGACGGCGTCGAGCGCACGCTGCACACCGAGGACCTCGTCATCACCGACGAGCGTGGCCCGATCGGCCTCGCCGGTGTCATGGGCGGCGCCAACACCGAGATCGCCGACCACGCGGAATCCGAGGGGACGACCGACGTCGTCATCGAGGCAGCGCACTTCGACGCGGTCTCCATCGCCCGTACGGCCCGCCGTCACAAGCTGTCCTCCGAGGCGTCCAAGCGCTTCGAGCGCGGGGTCGACCCGCAGGCGTCGTCGGCGGCCGCCCAGCGCACGGTCGACCTGCTGATGCTGCTCGCCGGCGGTACCGCCGAGGCCGGGGTCACCGAGGTCATCGCCCCGTCCGCGCCGCACACCATCGCGGTTCCCGCCGACCACCCGGACAAGGTGGCGGGTGTCGGGTACGGCCGGGAGACCGTCGTACGACGGCTCCAGGAAATCGGTTGTGACGTGTACGGGCAGGACGAGCTGATCGTCACCGTGCCGTCCTGGCGTCCCGACCTCGGTGAGGTCAACGACCTCGCCGAGGAGGTCATCCGTCTGGAGGGCTACGAGAACCTGCCCTCCACGCTGCCCAAGCCCCCGTCGGGCCGCGGCCTCACGCACCGGCAGCGGCTGCACCGCCGCGTCGGCCGCGCGCTGGCCGGCGCCGGTTACGTCGAGGCGCCGAACTACCCGTTCGTCGGCGAGCAGGTCTTCGACCAGCTCGGCCTCGACGCCGACGACCCGGCCCGCCGCGTCGTCAGGCTCACCAACCCGCTCAACGACGAGGAGCCCGCGCTCCGTACGTCGCTGCTGCCGGGGCTGCTCGCCGCGCTGCGGCGCAACGACGGCCGTGGCTCGCACGACCTGGCCCTCTTCGAGACCGGGCTGGTCTTCCTCCCGCGCGAGGAGCAGGGTGTGGCCGGTCAGCTCCCGGTCGACCGCCGGCCGACCGCCGAGGAGATCGCGGCGATCGACGCCGTGCTGCCCGAGCAGCCGCGCCATGTCGCCGCCGTCCTCGCGGGAGCCCGCGAGCAGGCCGGCTGGTGGGGCAAGGGCCGCCCGGCCGACTGGGCCGACGCCGTCGAGGCGGCGCGGACGGTCGCCGCCGAGGCGGGCGCCGAACTGATCGTCCGCAAGGGCCAGTACGGGCCCTGGCATCCGGGCCGCTGCGCCGAGCTGGTCGTCGTCGCCGACGGCGCCGAGCGGGTCGTCGGCCACGCGGGCGAACTGCACCCGCGCGTGCTGAAGGCCCTGGGCCTGCCCGCACGCACCTCGGCCATGGAACTCGACCTGGACGTCCTGGAGCAGGTCGGCGACGACACGCCCCGGGCGCCGGGCATCTCCACGTTCCCCGTCGCCACGCAGGACGTCGCGCTCGTCGTCGACGCGTACGTCCCGCACGCCGACGTGGAGGCCGCGCTGCGCGAGGGCGCAGGTGAACTCCTGGAGGCGATCCGGCTGTTCGACGTGTACGAGAACGCGGAGCAGCTGGGTGACGGGCGCAAGTCGCTCGCGTACGCGCTGCGCTTCCGTGCGGGGGACCGGACGCTGACGGTCGACGAGGCGTCGGCCGCCCGGGACGCGGCGGTCGCCCTCGCGGGCGAGCGCACGGGTGCCGTGCTGCGCGGCTAGGAGCGGTGGGGGTGTAGGGGACACAGCCCCCTACACCCCATCTCACCAATTCGGGTGAGTTCCCTCGGTGATCCGGTCCTCCGGGCCACGACATCGACAGAATCAGACCGGCCTTTCGGGGCCGGTCTGTCTGCGCTGTACGGGCCTAGATGGGGGACCATCCGACATGTTCGGCACGAGGCGGCCGTTGCGCCGGGCCCTCTCGCTGGGGTTGCCCACGGCGTGGGGCGCCACGGCGATCACCTACAAGATGACCTGCCCGCTGGCCCAGCAGGACGGGCTCGGCGCCAGGCTCGTCACCAGCGCCGTCTTCTTCGTCGTCGGCACGGGCCTGATCCAGCACGTACGGCAGACCCTGCTGCGTGAACTGAAGCAGGCCCGCCGGGTCGCCGGGGCAGCCCAGAGCGTGCTGCTGCGGCCCCTTCCGCCGCGGGTCGAGGGGCTGAACGTGGCCGCGGCGCGGCTCTCCGCGGAGCGCGGCGCCTCCGTCGGCGGCGACCTGTACGAGGTCATCGCCACCGAGCACGGGGTGCGGGTCGTCATGGGCGACGTACGCGGGCACGGGCTCCCCGCGCTCGGGACCGTCGCCGCGCTCCTCGGCAGCTTCCGCGAGGCCGTGCACGACGAGCCGGACCTGGACGGCGTCCTGCGCCGGCTGGAGCGCGCCCTCGCCCGGCATCTGCGGGAGCGCCACCGCGAGGAACATCCCGCGAGCGGCAGACCGCCCGACACCCCGGTCGCCGAGGAGTTCGTCACCGTACTGCTCCTGGAGATCGACGCGGAGGGCGGCGTACGGGCCCTGAACTGCGGGCATCCGTGGCCGTATCTGCTCCGGGGGACGGAGGTGGGGCCGCTGGCCCGCTCGGAAGTCCTGCCGCCGCTCGGCCCGTTCCCGCTCCCGCCCGAGCTGCCGGCCACGCACTGCGGCCACCTCCGCAGCGGGGAGTCCCTGGTCCTGTACACGGACGGCGCCAAGGACGTGCGGGACGCCAGGGGCCGCTTCTTCCCGCTGGCGGAGACACTGACCAAGGCGGTCCACGACCACCCGGTCTCACCCGAGCACATCCTGCGCACGGTCCTGCGCGCGCTCCTGCGCCACACGGCGGGCAGACCGACGGACGACATCGCGTTGCTCATACTCCACCACCGGCCCCTGCACCGACCGGCCAAAGGAGCGCCGGGCAGTGACACATGTGGCTTGGCCGCGAGGACGCGACCGGCCACGACGCCAGGGCAGCCGACGACCTCCCCCACCTCCCCCTGACGACGACGTACGAACTGCCGGGCCGCCGCTTCATGAGGGGGAGCCGACGGCCCGGCGACCTCTTTCGAGGCATTTCAGTCAACCGGCCCGAAACGCTCAGCGACAGCGCGCGCACGGTACGAATACGGGCATTCCGTTCACACCCCGTGTGAAGACGGACCCGCTACCGTGAGTGGCGCCGTCGGCACCGAACCATCCGGGGGGCACCTCATGCAGCCCAACACTCTGCTCGACGCGATCCTCGACGAGGCGGGCATCTCGCACGCGGGCCTCGCCGCGCACGTCAACGAGGCGGGCCGGGCCCGCGGGCTCGCCCTGCGCTACGAACACACCGCCGTCGCCCGCTGGCTCAAGGGCCAGCGCCCGCGCGGACAGGTGCCCGACCTGATCTGCGAGGTACTCGCCCGCCGGCTGCGCCGGCCCGTCACCCTCGACGACATCGGCCTCGGCGTGCCCGGCGAACCCTCGGCCCCGCACGGCACCTCGCTGACCGGGTTCGTCGAGCGGGCCACCGCCCTGTGGCGCTCCGACGAACAGCAGCGCCCGCACATCCTGGGCGCCCCCGCCGTCACCGGCACGCCCGCCGTGATGCCGGTGTGGGAGTGGGAGAACCCGCCCGAGGACGTCGACGTCTCACGCGGCGGCCGGCACCGGGTCACCCACGCCGACATCGAGACGCTGCGCGCGGCCCGCGCCCACTACGAGCAGATGTACCGCAAGGCCGGCGGCGTCGCGACCCGCAGTCGCATCGTCGGCTTCCTCAACGCCGAGGCGGCCCCCCTGCTGCGCGGGGGCTACACCGACGCGACGGGCCGTCAACTGCACCGCGCCACCGGCGCTTTGGTGGCGATCGCCGGCATCTGCGCCTACGACTCCGACGCGCACGGGCTCGCGCAGCGCTACTTCCACCAGGCGCTGCGGCTGGCGAAGGCCAGCGGGGACCGGGGACTCGGGGCGTACGTGATCGCCCTGCTGGTCAACCAGGCTCTGTTCATGCGGGAGTTCCGGCAGGGCGTCGCCTTCGCGGAGGCCGCGCTGCGCACCGTCGGCAAGGACGTCACCCCCGCCCTCGCCTCCGACCTGTACGCGATGCAGGCGAAGGCGTACGCCCATCTCGGCGACGGCACGAGCGCCCTGTCGTGCATCCGGCGGGCCGAGGCGGCCGCCGAACGCATCCGGCGCGGTACCGAACCGGACGAGACGGGCTATGTCCAGCCGGGCCTGGTCAACGTCCAGGTGGCCGAAGCCCTGTTGAGCCTCGGCGACCTCACCGCGGCGGCGGAGCATGCCGCGGCGGCCGTCGGCACCCCCGCCCACGACCGGGGCCGGGTGCACCGGCTCGCCATGCTCAGCACCGTCGAACTGCGCCAGGGCGACGCCGACAAGGCGGTGGTGACCGCCGTGCTGATGGCCGAGCAGGCGCGGGGGATGGAGTCCCAGCGGGTGCGCGACAGACTCCGGGCGGTGCGCGGACACCTGGTGCGCAGCGGTTGCGCGGGCACGGCGGAGGCGGCGGAACTCATCGACGACGCCCTGCGCGTACCGCTGTAGCGTCCGACGCCGCACAGCCCCTGCTGCGATATTGCCACTTACTCGACGGAAGGTGGCAGAACCGTGCAGTGGACGAAACAGAACGAACGAACTGTGTATGAAAACCGCTGGTTCAGCGTCAACCTCGCGGACGTCGGCCTGCCGGACGGCCGGCATCTCGACCACTTCCTCATACGGCTGCGGCCCGTCGCGGTGGCCACCGTGGTGAACCGGGCCAACGAGGTTCTCCTGCTGTGGCGGCACCGCTTCATCACCGACAGCTGGGGATGGGAACTCGCCGCGGGCGTCGTCGAGGACGGCGAGGACATCGCCGTCGCTGCGGCCAGGGAACTGGAGGAGGAGACCGGCTGGCGGCCCGGCCCCCTGCACCATCTGATGAGCGTGGAGCCCGCCAACGGCCTCACCGACGCCCGGCACCACATCTACTGGTCGAGGGAGGGCGAGTACGTCGGGCATCCGGTGGACGACTTCGAGTCCGACCGCCGGGAATGGGTCCCCCTGAAACTCGTGCCCGACATGGTGGCGGGGGGAGAGGTCCCGGCCGCCAACATGGCGGCCGCCTTACTGCTCCTGCACCATCTCAGGCTCGGCCACGACGGCGCCCGCTGAACGCAGCACGAGCCCGGCACCGGTGAGGTGCCGGGCCCGTACGCCATGCCGAGGGCGGGTGGTCAGCCGTAGGTGTAGAAGCCCGAGCCGGTCTTGCGGCCCAGCCGGCCCGCGTCCACCATGCGCTGGAGCAGCGGGGGAGCGGCGTACAGCGGCTCCTTGTACTCGTCGTACATGGACTGCGCGACCGAGGCGACGGTGTCCAGGCCGATGAGGTCCGACAGCTTCAGCGGGCCCATCGGGTGGGCGCAGCCCAGCTCCATGCCGTTGTCGATGTCCTCGCGGCTGGCGATGCCCGTCTCGAACATCCGGATCGCGGAGAGCAGGTACGGGATCAGCAGCGCGTTGACCACGAAGCCCGAGCGGTCCTGGGCGCGGATCGCGTGCTTGCCGACCGTCTTCTCGGCGAACAGCTGCGCGCGGCTGATCGTGCCCTCGGACGTGGTCAGCGCCGGGATCAGCTCGACGAGCTGCTGCACCGGGGCCGGGTTGAAGAAGTGGATGCCGATGACCTGGTCGGGCCGTGAGGTGGCGACCGCCAGCTTCACCAGCGGGATGGAGGAGGTGTTGGAGGCCAAGATGGCGTCCGGGCGGGTCACGACCTGGTCCAGGACCTGGAAGATCTCGGCCTTGACCTGCTCGTTCTCCACGACGGCCTCGATGACGAGGTCGCGGTCGGCGAACTCGCCGAGGTCGGTGGTGAAGCTGAGGCGCGCCTGGGTCGCGTCCCGCTCCTCCTCGCTGATCTTGCCGCGTTCGGCGGCCTTGGCCAGGGAGTTGAACAGCCGGGTGCGGCCGAACTCCAGGGCCTCGCCGGTGGTCTCGGCGACCTTCACGTCGAGTCCGGCCCGCGCGCAGACCTCGGCGATGCCCGCCCCCATCTGGCCGCAGCCCACCACTCCGACGCGTTCGATGTCGGTCACATCGGTCCCTTTCACTGGCTGACTCCGGTCACTGCGCAGGTCTTCCGGGTCCCGGCGGGCCTGCTCCGATCGTGCACGTTACTAGCAAGTATCGATGATCGATCGTTCGGGTGGGGGCATGCTGGGCGCGGAGACGATCCGTGACCGAGCGGATCCGCGGTGTATGTGGGGATGTGCGCGATGGGGCGACTGACTCGGCGGGCGTTCGCGCTGGCCGCTCTGTCGGCGTTCACGACGACGGGCGCCTCGGCCAGCGTCCCGTCCGGACCCACCGCGGGCGGGCAGGGCCTTGCGCCGGCGCGGATGCGTGGCGTCTGGCTGGCCACGGTCGCCAACCGGGACTGGCCCTCGCGCCCCGGACTGACCGCCGCCGAGCAGCGCTCGGAGCTGCTCGGCCGGCTGGACCTGGCGGTCCGCGACCGCCTCAACACCGTGATCTTCCAGGTACGTCCCACCGCGGACGCCCTGTGGCCCTCGCCGTACGAGCCGTGGTCGCAGGTGCTCACCGGGACCCAGGGCAAGGCGCCCGGCTGGGACCCGCTGGGCACGGCGGTCACGGAGGCGCACGCCCGCGGACTCCAGCTGCACGCCTGGTTCAACCCCTACCGGGTCGCCACCCATGACGACCCGGCCGGGCTCGTCGCCTCCCACCCCGCGCGCAGACACCCCGACTGGGTGGTGCCGTACGGCGGGAAGCTCTACTACAACCCCGGCCTGCCGGAGGTCCGGGCGTTCGTGCAGGACGCGATGCTCGACGCGGTGCGCAAGTACCCGGTCGACGCGGTCCACTTCGACGACTACTTCTATCCCTATCCGGTGGCCGGCCAGACCTTCGACGACGACGCCGCCTACGACGCCCACGGCGGCGCCTTCCCCAACCGGGCGGCCTGGCGCCGCGACAACGTCGACCTGCTGGTGCGCGAGACGGCCGCCCGGATCAAGGCGGTCCGGCCCGCCACGCAGTTCGGGATCAGCCCCTTCGGAGTGTGGCGCAACGCCTCGACCGACCCGCGCGGCTCGGACACCCAGGCACTCCAGTCGTACGACGCGATCCACGCCGACACCCGCAAGTGGGTGCGCGAGGGCTGGATCGACTACGTCGTGCCGCAGCTGTACTGGAACATCGGCCTGAAGGCCGCCGACTACGCCGCGCTCGTGCCCTGGTGGGCGGAGGTGGCGCGGGGCAGCCGGACGAAGCTGTACCTCGGGGAGGCGCTGTACAAGGCGGGCGATCCCGCCCAGCCCGCGGCCTGGCAGGACCCGGCCGAGCTGTCCCGGCACCTCACCCTGGCGGCCGGCCACCCCGAGGTCGGCGGCCATGTCTTCTTCGCGGCCAAGGACCTGCACACGGACCGGATCGGCGCGATGGCGCGGGTCGTCGCCGACCACTACGCGCAGCCGGCGACGCCCTCACGCTGAACCGCCTGCCTAGCGCGGTTCCTCGGCCTTGTGACGGATCTCGGTGTCCGGTCCGGGCGAGCACAGGCCCTCGTGCCCGTCCGTGAAGCGCACCCGGTAGGGAGGATTGCCCTCCCGTCCCAGCACTTCGACGATCTCGCCGACCTTGTCGTGTTGCCCGACCACCCTGCCGTGCTGGACAAGCTGGTCGCCCGGGGTCGCACGCATCTGTGAGACCTCCTCACCGTGTGCGGGAGCATCGGTCCTGGAGCTCTGGAGTCCGTTTCTTCGAGTCTACGGCGCGCCGCCCCGGCCGGACCGGCGCGTGCGCGCCCTTCAGCCGCGAGCCCGCTGGGTGACCGCGATGCAGACCAGGACGGCCGCGGCCGTCAGCGGAGCGGCGGGCGTGAGGTGCTCGCCCAGCAGCAGCACCGACCACACCAGTGTGAGCAGGGGCTGGGCCAACTGCAACTGGCTGGCCTTGGGAATGCCGATGGCGGCCATCCCCCGGTACCAGACGACCAGCCCGAGGAACTGCGAACCCGCAGCCACCCACAGCAGCCCGGTCACGCTGTGCGCGGTCAGCCGCACCGGCTCATGGGCGAGGGCGAGGGCGGCGGCGGGCACGGCGAGCGGCAGGCAGAACACCAGCGCCCAGCCGATGACCTGCCAGCCAGGCATCACCCGGGCCAGCCGGCCGCCCTCGGTGTAGCCGGCCGCGCACACCAGCAGCGCCCCGAACAGGTACAGGTCGGCCCTGGTGAGGGCGCCGCCGCTCTGCCGCACGGTGAAGGCGACCACCGCGCCCGCGCCGGCCAGTGCCGCGGCCCAGAAGGTGCGGGAGGGCCGGGAGCCGACGCGCAGCGCGGACAGCAGGGCGGTCGTCAGGGGCAGCAGACCGACCACGACGGCCGCGTGCGCGGTGGAGGACGTCTGCAGGGCGAGCGTACTCAGCAGCGGGAAGCCGACGACGACCCCGGCGGCCACCACGGCGAGCCCGGCCCAGTGCCGGCGGTCGGGCAGCGGCACCCGCAGGACGAGGAGGCAGGCGCCCGCGACGAGGGCGGCCAGCACGCTGCGGACGGCGACCAGTGCCCAGGGGCCGAAGCCCTCCAGGCCCCAGGCGGTGGCGGGGAAGGTCAGGGAGAAGGCGCCGACGCCGAGAGCGGCCTGGAGGGTGCCGAAGCCACTCGCCCGCGGGGCGGTGACCGTGGTGACCGCTATCGCCGGAGCTGCAGTAGCGCTACTCTGTTTCTTCATGCATGAGCGTAGCAGTGTGGGTGAACTGGCGGACCGGCTGCGGGGCGAGCTCGACCGCTACTCACCCGGTGGAAAGCTCCCGTCGAGCCGTGCCCTCGTCGAGCGGTTCCGGGTGAGCCCGGTGACCGTCTCGCGGGCCTTGGCGCAACTGGCCGCCGAGGGGCTGGTGATCACCCGGCCCGGCGCCGGGGCCTTCCGGGCCCGTCCCCGCCCCGCCTCCCCGTCGGCCGGCGACACCTCCTGGCAGGAGGTCGCGCTGAGCGCCGAGGGCGCCGACCTCGTGCCCCGCTCGGTGGACGCCTCCGGGGTCACCGTCACCCTCGCCGCTCCGCCGCCCGGCGTCATCGAGTTCAACGGCGGCTATCTGCACCCCTCCCTGCAGCCGGAACGCGCGATGTCGGCGGCCCTGGCACGGGCGGGGCGACGCCCCGGTGCGTGGGGGCGACCGCCCGTCGAGGGCCTGCCGGAGCTGCGCGAGTGGTTCGGGCGGGCCATCGGCGGCGCGGTCACCGCCGCCGAGGTGCTCGTCAGCTCGGGCGGGCAGACCGCGCTCACGACCGCCCTGCGCGCGCTGGCCCCGCCCGGCGCCCCGGTGCTCGTCGAGTCGCCGACGTATCCGGGCATGCTGGCGATCGCCCGGTCCGCGGGGCTGCGTCCGGTACCGGTGCCGGTCGACCACGACGGGGTGAAGCCGGAGCTGCTCGCCGACGCCTTCCGCGCGACCGGCGCCCGGGTCTTCGTCTGCCAGCCGCTGTTCCAGAACCCGACCGGCGCCGTGCTGTCCCCCGGCCGGCGCGGCGAGGTGCTGCGCATCGCCCGCGAGGCGGGGGCCTTCGTCGTCGAGGACGACTTCGTGCGGCGGCTCGCGCACGAGGACGCCGGGCCGCTGCCCCGCCCGCTCGTCGCCGACGACCCCGACGGCGTCGTCGTGTACGTCGGCTCGCTCACCAAGGCGACCTCGCCGAGTTTCCGGGTCAGCGCGCTCGTCGCCCGCGGCCCGGTCCTGGAGCGGCTGCGCGCCATCCAGGTCGTCGACACCTTCTTCGTGCCCCGCCCCCTCCAGGAGGCGGCCCTCGAACTGGTCGGCTCGCCCGCCTGGCCGCGCCATCTTCGGGCGGTCGCGGCCGAGCTGAGGAGCCGGCGCGACCTGATGGCCGCGGCCCTGGCCCTGCACCTGCCCGAGCTCGCCCTCCCGCACATCCCGTCCGGCGGCTACCACCTCTGGCTGCGCCTGCCCGACGGCACCGGGGGCACCTCCCAGGCCTTCGGATCCGGGGGAGAGTCCGCGTTCACGGCCGCGGCCCTGCGCGCCGGCGTCGCCGTGACCCCCGGCCGCCCCTACTTCAGCGCCGAACCGCCGGCCCCGCACATCCGCCTGAGCTTCGCTGCCGTCGCGGGCGCCGAGGAGATCGCCGAGGGGGTACGACGGCTGCGGGCGGCCTGCGACGAGGTCCTCGCGGAATCCGTTCGACACGGCTCACGCCATCTGTGAAGGTCCCTCCATGACCACGACCACGACCTCCGCGCCGTCTCTGGCCGAGGGCTACGAGATCTCCGCCGACACCGGCCGGATCGACGTCGCACGCGTGCACCGGTGGCTGTCGACCGACGCCTACTGGGCGCTCGGCCGGGAGCGCGAGAAGCAGGAGCGGGCCATCGCCGGGTCGCTGAACTTCGGGGTGTACGACGCGGT
Organism: Streptomyces sp. ID05-39B; assembly: GCF_033794725.1. Taxonomy (NCBI): domain Bacteria; kingdom Bacillati; phylum Actinomycetota; class Actinomycetes; order Kitasatosporales; family Streptomycetaceae; genus Streptomyces; species Streptomyces sp. ID05-39B. The sequence goes on from NZ_JARGEF010000109.1 coordinate 14,478, forward strand.
GTCCGGCGAGCAGGTCGCCTACGCGCGCGTGGTGACGGACCTGGCGACCTTCGCCTGGCTGTGCGACGTGTACGTGGATCCGGCGGTACGGGGCAAGGGCATCGGGACCTCCCTCGTCGCCGCCGTCCGCGATCACCTGCTCCCGCACGGCCTGCGCCGCATCCTGCTCGCGACCCGGGACGCGCACGGCGTGTACGAGAAGATCGGCTTCGAGTCCCTGGAGGAGCCGGATCTCTGGATGGCGCTCGCTTTCGAAAAGTTTTCACAGAACATCTCTTGACCTGCGTACTTGCGCGTCCCACCATCACCGCATGGCACTCCGGGTCACGTTCGTCGCCGCGGCGCGCAGCTCCGCGTTGCTCGCCGAGCGCTTCGAGGACGACCGCCCGCTGGACCAGGCGGGCTGGGACGAGGTGCAGCGGGCGGCAGGCGACCTGCTGCCGCTGGCGGCCGCCGAGCTGCGCTACTGCTCGCCGACCCCGCGCAGCCGGGCCACCGGTGACGCGCTCGGTTACGCCCCGCTCGTGCAGCTCGCCCTGCGGGACTGCGACATGGGGCGCTGGCGCGGGTTCACCCTGGGGGAGGCGATGGCGCGGGAACCGGCGGCGGTGGACGCCTGGCTCGCCGATCCGCGGTCCACTGCGCACGGCGGTGAGTCGCTGCTGGCGTTCATCTCACGGGTGGGCGGCTGGCTCGACACCCGGCCTCTGGAGGACGGCTGCCGGATCGTCGCCGTCGCCGAGCCGAGCGTGATCCGGGCCGCCCTGGTGTACGCGCTCAAGGCGCCGCCGTCGACGTACTGGAACCTCGATGTGCGTCCGCTGTCGACGACGACCGTGACCGGCCGCGGCGGCCGGTGGAACCTGCGCTTCGAGGGGGCCGCGGCTCAGACCTCGCGCACGTAGTCGGTGGTGAGCACCAGGTCCTTCGCGGGGCCGCGCACCCGCCAGCGTGTCCGCCAGTGGTCCGCGTCGCGCACGGTGAACTCGCCCCGGTAGAGGTCCGCGACGCACGGGTGGTCGGTCACATGCCGTCCGCTCCTCAGGTCCAGGTCGTGGAAGGGCCGCCCGTCGGCGAACGTCACGTCCGCCGTGCCCGGCGGCCGTCCGGGGAGGAAACGCAGGGTCCGCCGGGCGGGCCGTGGGACGCCCTGCCAGACGAACGTGCCGGACTCCTCGTGGAGCAGTCCGCCGTCGTCCAGCGGGCCGAAAACGGTCGTGCCCTCGAAGCGCCCCTGCGCGCCGCTCGTCAGATCCCGCACCGACCGCTCGACCCGCCAGGCCCCGGCCAGGAACCCCAGAGTGTCCGGCACTGGCCAGAACTCGCCCATCGCGCGTCGCCCTCCGTCACATCCGTTGCTGCGCGAACCATTGACGCGCTCCGACCCCCTCCCTATCTTGCCGTTCGAAGTGCTGATCAAGGTCCGATATTTCGAACGTGTACTGAGAGTCGCGGAGTATCCATGTCACGCAGCACCACCCGCACCACCACCGGCACTCGCTGGAGACTCGGTCTCACCGCCACCGCCCTGCTGACGGCGACCGCCCTCCTCCCCGCCCCGGCGCACGCCGAGGACGCCACCGACTACACGATCACCGTCGACCCCTCCGCCCGGGGTGCGGCGATCGACGACACCATGTACGGCGTCTTCTTCGAGGACATCAACCGGGCCGCCGACGGCGGTCTCTACGCCGAACTCGTGCAGAACCGGTCCTTCGAGTACGCCCCCGCCGACAACCGCGCCTACACCCCGCTGACCTCCTGGACGGTCGAGGGCACCGGACAGGTCCTCAGCGACTCCGGCCGCCTCAACGAGCGCAACCGCGCCTACCTGTCCCTCGGTGCCGGCTCGTCCGTCACCAACGCGGGGTACAACACCGGCATCCGCGTCGAGCAGGGCAGGAGGTACGACTTCTCGGTATGGGCCCGCGCCGAGAACGGCACCACGCTCACCGTCGGCCTCCAGGACGCCGACGGGATCCTGGGCACCGCCCGCAAGGTGGCGGCGAAGGGCGGCTGGGCCAAGTACCGGGCCACCTTCACGGCGACCCGCACCAGCAGTGACGGCCGCCTCACGGTCGCCTCCTCGGCCGCCGCCGCCCTCGACATGGTGTCCCTGTTCCCGCGCGACACCTACAAGCACCAGTCCAACGGCCTGCGGGCGGACCTCGCCCAGAAGGTGGCCGCGCTCAAGCCCGGCTTCCTGCGCTTCCCCGGCGGCTGCCTGGTCAACACCGGCTCCATGCAGGACTACAGCGAGGCCTCCGGCTGGCAGCGCGCCCGCGCCTACCAGTGGAAGGACACCATCGGCCCCGTCGAGGAACGCGCCACCAACGCCAACTTCTGGGGCTACAACCAGAGTTACGGACTCGGCTACTACGAGTACTTCCGCTTCGCCGAGGACGTCGGCGCGATGCCCCTGCCCGTCGTGCCCGCGTTGGTCACCGGCTGCGGCCAGAACAAGGCCGTCGTCGACGACGCCCTGCTCCAGCGGCACATCCAGGACACCCTCGACCTCATCGAGTTCGCCAACGGCCCCGTCACCTCGACCTGGGGCAGGAAGCGCGCACAGATGGGCCACCCCAAGCCCTTCCACCTCACCCACCTGGGCGTGGGCAACGAGGAGAACCTTCCGGCCGAGTTCATGGCCCGGTTCAAGCAGTTCCGGGCGGCCATCGAGGCCAGGTACCCGGACATCACCGTCATCTCCAACTCCGGTCCGGACGACTCCGGTTCGACCTTCGACACGGCCTGGCAGCTCAACCGCGACGAGAACGTCGCCATGGTCGACGAGCACTACTACAACAGCCCGCAGTGGTTCCTCCAGAACAACGACCGCTACGACTCCTACGACCGCGGCGGGCCCAAGGTCTTCCTCGGCGAGTACGCCTCCCTGGGCAACGCCTTCAAGAACGGCCTCGCCGAGGCCGCCTACATGACCGGCCTCGAACGCAACGCGGACGTCGTCAAACTCGCCTCCTACGCGCCGCTGTTCGCCAACGAGGACTACGTGCAGTGGGCCCCCGACATGGTGTGGTTCAACAACCACGCCTCCTGGAACTCCGCCAACTACGAGGTCCAGAAGCTGTTCATGACCAACGTCGGCGACCGCGTGGTCCCCTCGACGGCCACCACCACCCCCGCCGTGAGCGGCCCCATCAGCGGGGCCGTCGGCCTGTCGACCTGGGCGACCAGCGCGGCGTACGACGATGTGCTGGTCACCGGCGCCGGCGGGAGCACGCTGCTCGGCGACGACTTCTCCGGTGACGCCGCACAGTGGACGCACACCGGCGGCGGCAGCTGGAGCGTCCAGGACGGGCAGTACGTGCAGAGCGACGCAGCCGCCGAGAACACCATGGTCTCGGCCGGCGACCCGGCCTGGCACGACTACGACCTGCACGTGAAGGCCACCAAGAAGTCCGGCAAGGAGGGCTTCCTCGTCGCCTTCGGCGTCAAGGACACCGGAAACTACTACTGGTGGAACCTGGGCGGCTGGAGCAACACCCAGTCCGCCGTCGAACAGGCCGTGGACGGCGGCAAGTCGACGCTGCTCGCCAAGGCCGGTGGCGTCGAGACGGGCCGCGCCTACGACATCGACATCAAGGTGCGGGGCCGTCAGGTCACCCTCTACCTCGACGGCCAGGAGTGGGGAAGCTTCACCGACGACAAGCCTGCCGAGCCGTTCCGCCAGGTCGTCACCCGGGACGAGAAGACCGGTGACCTGATCGTCAAGGTCGTCAACGCCCAGTCGGCGGACGCCCGTACGGCCGTCGACCTCGGCGGCGCCAAGGTCTCCGGCAAGGCCCGGGTGACCACGCTGGCCGCCGCGCCCGACGCGGTCAACTCGGAGACCGCGACTCCGGTGGCGCCGGTGACGTCCACCTTCACCGGCGTGTCCGACCGGTTCACCTACACCTTCCCGGCGAATTCGGTCACCTTCCTGCGCATCAGGCAGAAGTAGCCGAGGGAAGATCCGCCAGGGGCCAACTGCGCGGTGCAAACGCGTAGTTGGCCCTCCGGGGCTATCCCTTCGGTCCCCGCACCCGCAGTGTCAACGACCTGGGCAACCAGTCCCTGCCGTTCCACACACACCTTGTGGGACCTGCTGCACGGCCGGGCCGACGGCGGCGTCCTCTTCCACCGGCGGTCCGGTTTCGGCGCCAGTCTCCCGCCCGACCTCGCCACCTACGTCAGCAGCCCGTTCGCCCTGTTCGTCGGGTGTTCCCACGCGACCGGATCGACCTCGCGGTGTACGTCATCACCGTGTTGAAGCTCGCCGGCGTCGCCGCCGCGATGGCCCGGCTGCTGCCCGAGCCTGCGGCCCGGCCGCTGGTGGGCGGCGGGACTCCTCGGGGCGTCCTGCGCCCTGTGCGGCTGGAGCGTGCCGAGCGCCACGTACAACCTGATGGGGCTCGACGGCCTCATCGTCCTGCCGCTGCTGTGCCTGGCCGGCGAATGGGCGCCGGCCGGCCGGCACCGGTTCCTCGGCACCGGGGCCGTGGCGGTGGCCTGGACCGGCAATTTCTCCACCGCTTACATGGCCACCCTCGCCGCCGGTCTCGCCCTGCTCCTGCTCCTGCGGCTCTGGCTCTCCGGACTCCCGCGCGGGCAGCGGTTCGCGGCGGCGGGCCGGGCCGGCCTGACCACCGTCCTGGGCATGGACCTCGCGGCACCCCTGAGGACCGTCGTGTACTTCGGCAGCGCCCACGCTCCCCGGGCAGGTTCACCCGATTCACGCCCGTTCCCACCCAGGACCTGCTCCGATCGCCGTACCCCTCGACGCCACCTCGACCCGGCTCACCTGCGTCCTCCACCCGCCCGGCCTGCGGTTGGGCACGGCCATGGGGGGTATGTCATTGCTGGCCGTGGCGCTGCTCGGCGTCCTCACCGCCGTCCGGCGACGGCGTGGGACGGGCCCTGCCGCCGAGGATGGATTGTATAAACGTGCATAGCGACGTATAGTCATGCCATCCCAGAGGAGGGTGGACATGACGGTACGTGCGGCAGTGGCCGGAGCGAGCGGGTACGCGGGCGGCGAGGCGCTGCGCCTGCTCCTCGCGCACCCCGAGATCGAGATCGGTGCCCTCACCGGCAACTCCAACGCGGGACAGAAGCTGGGCACCCTCCAGCCGCACCTCCTTCCCCTGGCCGACCGCGTCCTGCAGGAGACGACTCCCGAGGTGCTCGCAGGACACGAGGTCGTCTTCCTCGCCCTCCCGCACGGACAGTCCGCCGCCGTCGCCGAACAGCTCGGCCCGGACGTCCTCGTCGTCGACATGGGCGCCGACTTCCGCCTCAAGGACCCCGCCGACTGGGAGCGCTTCTACGGCTCCCCGCACGCCGGGACCTGGCCCTACGGCCTCCCCGAACTGCCGGGCGGCCGCGTCGCGCTGGAGGGGTCCAAGCGCATCGCGGTGCCCGGCTGCTACCCCACGGCCGTCTCCCTCGCCCTGTTCCCGGCCTACGCCGCGGGCCTGGCCGAGGCGGAAGCCGTGATCGTCGCCGCCTCCGGCACCTCCGGCGCGGGCAAGGCGGCCAAGCCGCACCTGCTCGGCAGCGAGGTCATGGGGTCGATGTCTGCGTACGGCGTCGGCGGCGGGCACCGGCACACGCCCGAGATGATCCAGAACCTCAGCGCGGCGGCGGGGGAGCGGATCTCCGTCTCCTTCACGCCGACACTCGCGCCGATGCCCCGCGGCATCCTCGCCACGTGCACCGCCGCCGCCAGGGAGGGCGTCACCGCCGAGTCCGTACGCGCCGCCTACGAGAAGGCCTACGCCGACGAGCCCTTCGTGCACCTGCTGCCCGAGGGCCGGTGGCCCGCCACGGCGTCCGTCCACGGTTCCAACGCCGTTCAGGTGCAGGTCGCCCTCGACGAGTCGGTGGGCCGCATCATCGCGATCAGCGCCATCGACAACCTGACCAAGGGCACCGCGGGCGGTGCCGTCCAGAGCATGAACATCGCCCTCGGGCTCCCCGAGGCACTGGGACTTTCCACGATCGGAGTCGCACCGTGAGCGTCACGGCAGCCAAGGGATTCACGGCGGCGGGCATCGCCGCCGGGATCAAGGAGAACGGCAACCCGGACCTGGCCCTCGTGGTCAACACCGGGCCGCGCCGCGCCGCCGCGGGCGTCTTCACCTCCAACCGCGTCAAGGCCGCGCCGGTGCTCTGGTCCGAGCAGGTCCTCAAGAGCGGCGCCCTCTCCGCCGTCGTCCTCAACTCCGGCGGCGCCAACGCCTGTACCGGGCCGAAGGGCTTCCAGGACACGCACGCCACCGCCGAGAAGGCCGCCGAGGTCCTGGGCCTGGGCGCCGGCGAGGTCGCCGTCGCCTCCACCGGCCTCATCGGCATCCTCCTGCCGATGGACAAGCTGCTCCCCGGCGTCGAGAAGGCCGCCGAGGCACTGAGCGAGCACGGCGGCGAGAAGGCCGCCATCGCCATCAAGACCACCGACAGCGTCCACAAGACGTCCGTCGTCACGAAGAACGGCTGGACCGTCGGCGGCATGGCGAAGGGCGCGGGCATGCTCGCCCCGGGCCTGGCCACCATGCTCGTGGTCCTCACCACCGACGCCGACATGGACAGCGAGTCGCTCGACAAGGCCCTGCGCGCCGCCACCAGGGTCACCTTCGACCGCGTCGACTCCGACGGCTGCATGTCGACCAACGACACGGTGCTGCTGCTCGCCTCCGGCTCCTCCGAAGTCACCCCGCAGTACGCTGAGTTCGCCGAGGCCGTCCGCACCGTCTGCGACGACCTGGGCCAGCAGCTCATCCGCGACGCCGAGGGCGCCAGCAAGGACATCAAGGTCGAGGTCGTGGGCGCCGCCAGCGAGGAAGACGCCGTCGAGGTGGGCCGCTCCATCGCCCGCAACAACCTCCTCAAGTGCGCCATCCACGGCGAGGACCCCAACTGGGGCCGCGTGCTCTCCGCGATCGGCACCACCGGGGCCGCCTTCGAGCCCGACCGGCTCAACGTCGCCATCAACGGCGTCTGGGTGTGCAAGAACGGCGGCGTCGGCGAGGACCGCGACACGGTCGACATGCGCTACCGCGAGGTGCACATCGTCGCCGACCTCGCGGCCGGCACCGAGACCGCCACCATCTGGACCAACGACCTCACCGCCGACTACGTCCACGAGAACAGCGCGTACTCCTCATGAGCAGCACCCGCAAGCACACCGCGCTGCCCAAGGCCCAGATCCTCATCGAGGCGCTGCCCTGGCTGACCCGGCACAACGGCAAGACGGTCGTCATCAAGTTCGGCGGCAACGCCATGATCGACGAGGACCTCAAGGCCGCCTTCGCGCAGGACGTCGTCTTCCTGCACCACGCCGGCCTCAAGCCCGTCGTCGTGCACGGCGGCGGCCCGCAGATCAGCGCCGCCCTCGACAAGCACGGCATCGTCAGCGAGTTCAAGGCCGGCCTGCGCGTCACCACCGAGGACGCCATGGACGTCGTGCGGATGGTGCTGGCCGGGCAGGTCCAGCGCGAACTGGTCGGACTGCTCAACCGGCACGGCCCGCTCGCCGTCGGACTGACCGGCGAGGACGCGCACACCATCACCGCCGTCAAGCACCAGCCCACGATCGACGGCGAGTCGGTCGACATCGGGCGGGTGGGCGAGATCACCGCGATCGACACCGGCGCCATCGAGGCACTGCTCGCCGACGGCCGCATCCCCGTCGTCTCGTCGATCGCCCGTAGCCAGGACGACCACCATGTCTACAACGTCAATGCTGATACGGCGGCTGCGGCACTCGCTGCTGCTCTGGGCGCCGAAACCCTCATGGTCCTCACGGACGTCGAGGGTCTCTACGAGGACTGGCCGAACTCCGACGAGGTGATCAGCCGCCTCACCGCTTCCCAACTGGAGAAGCTGCTGCCGGAGTTGTCCGCCGGCATGGTCCCGAAGATGGAGGGGTGTCTGCACGCCGTGCGCGGCGGCGTCACCACCGCCCGCGTCATCGACGGACGCGTCCAGCACTCGATCCTGCTGGAGATCTTCACCGACGAGGGCATCGGCACGATGGTCGTGCCCGACGAGACAGAGGGGGAGTCGTCATGAGCAACGCCGTCACGGGCAACGAGGAGCTGACCACGCGCTGGCAGGGCGCCCTCATGAACAACTACGGCACCCCGCTGCTGCCCCTGGTCCGAGGCGAGGGCACCCGGCTCTGGGACGCCGACGGCAACAGCTACCTCGACTTCGTCGGCGGCATCGCGACCAACGCCCTCGGCCACGCCCACCCGGCGATCGTCGAGGCCGTGACCCGTCAGATCGGCTCCCTCGGCCACATCTCCAACTTCTTCATGGCCGAACCCACCGTGGCCCTCGCCGAACGGCTCCTGCGGCACTTCGGCCGCGAGGGCAGGGTCTTCTTCTGCAACTCCGGCGCCGAGGCCAACGAGGCCGCCTTCAAGATGGGCCGGCTGACCGGGCGCACCCACGTCGTGGCCACCGAGGGCGCCTTCCACGGCCGTACGATGGGCGCCCTCGCGCTCACCGGGCAGCCCGGCAAGCGGGACCCCTTCCTGCCGCTGCCAGGCGACGTCACCCACGTCCCCTTCGGTGACGCGCAGGCGCTGGCCGCCGCCGTCACCGACGAGACCGCGCTCGTCGTCATCGAGCCCATCCAGGGCGAACTGGGCGTCGTCGTCCCGCCCGCCGGCTACCTCAAGGCGGCCCGCGCGATCACCGCGGCCACCGGGGCGCTCCTCGTCCTCGACGAGGTGCAGACCGGCATCGGCCGCACCGGGCACTGGTTCGAGTACCAGGCCCACGAAGGTGTCCTGCCCGACATCGTCACCCTCGCCAAGCAGCTCGGCGGCGGGCTGCCGCTCGGCGCGACCGTCGCCTTCGGACGGGCCGCCGAACTGCTCCAGCCCGGCCAGCACGGCACGACGTTCGGCGGCAACCCCGTCGCTTGCGCGGCCGGCCTCGCCGTCCTCGACACGATCGAGAACGAAGGGCTGCTGGAGAACGTCAAGCGGCAGAGCGAGAAGCTGCGGACCGCAATCGAGGGCCTCGGCCACCCGTTGATCGATTATGTCCGGGGCGCGGGTCTCCTCCTGGGTATCGTGCTCACCGAGCCGCGCGCGCCCCAGATGCGCCAGGCGGCTCAGGAGGCCGGGTTCCTGGTCAACGCGCCCGCCCCCGACGTCGTACGGCTGATGCCACCGCTGAACCTCGGCGACGACGAGGTGGACGCGCTGCTCGAGGCACTGCCCGGCATCCTGCAGGCAGTTGACGGGGACGGACGAACCGGGGAATGAGACGACGATGAGCCAGGCGCAGGACCACGAGCAGACGGCGGCCAACGGGCCCGCCGTGCCGCAGACCCGCACCGCCCGCCACCGCCGGATCGTGGACATCCTCAACCGGCAGCCCGTGCGCTCGCAGAGCCAGCTGGCCAAACTCCTCGCCGACGACGGACTGAGCGTCACCCAGGCGACGCTCTCCCGCGATCTCGACGAGCTGAACGCGGTGAAGATCCGCAACAACGACGGCGACCTGATCTACGCGGTCCCCAGCGAGGGCGGATTCCGCACGCCCCGGGTCCCGTTGGGGGAGTCGGCGAAGGAGGAGCGGATGCGGCGGCTGTCGGCGGAGCTGCTGATCTCCGCGGAGGCCTCCGCCAACCTCGTGGTCCTGCGTACGCCGCCGGGCGCGGCCCAGTTCCTCGCCTCGGCGATCGACCAGGCCGAACTGCACGACATCCTCGGCACGATCGCCGGCGACGACACGCTCCTGCTGATCAGCCGCGACCCGACGGGCGGCCAGGCCCTGGCGGACCACTTGCTGCGCCTGGCCCAGAACACGTGAGGCTCCGCCGGTGGGGGAGGCTGGGCCGGTTTCTCGGGTGCGGGTGAGTGGGGGCTGGTCGCGCAGTTCCCCGCGCCCCCAGGGGGTTGCAGTCACCGGCGTCGCCCACGTGCGGCGTTTGGGGGCACTGCACCGGCCGGCCTGCGGGCATGCGTGCCGCCTGGGGCGGCACGGGTGGGCGCAGGGGCACCCGGCAGCGCCGGCTGCGCGACCCGCGCGCCATCAGCCCAGCCGCCGCGCCAGACCCCCCGTGCACCGCACCTCGTCCCCCGCGGTGATCAGCAGGGCCTCCACGTCCGGGAGCGACTCCAGCCACCGCAGGCCGTCCCGCGAACCCATCGCGAACGCGGCCGTCGCCCAGCAGTCCGCCCACGTCAGCCGCGGCGCGACGACGGTCACGGCGACGAGGTCGGTCACCGCCGGGCGGCCCGTGCGCGGGTCGACGATGTGCGCGCCCCGCTCCACCGTCCCCGATGTGGCCACCGCCAGCTCGTCCGCCCCAGCCGCCGAGACGACGGCCGCCAGCCCGCCGGGCCGCAGCGGGTCGGACACCCCGACCCGCCAGGGCCGGTCGGGACCGGGCACGCCCAGCAGCTGGACGTCCCCGCCCCCGTTGACGCTCACCC
>NZ_JARGEF010000010.1:0-77064 GCF_033794725.1 Streptomyces sp. ID05-39B
GTCCGCGTTTCTCGGCCAGGCCGGCCAGCTCCACGGCCTCGGCGGCCGTACCGGTGCCGGTGTCGTCAGGGGACGCGGGGGCCGGTCCAAGGGGCTGGTCGCCGCAGGCCAGGTGTGCGTCGGGGTCGCTTCCCGCGGCCGGCCGGCGGAGGCGTCCGCCGTTGCCGTAGCTCTCGCCGTTGTCCGGTGGGACGTCGGTTGGTGCCCGGACGGCTTCGGCTGCCGGGTTCCGTCCGCCGGTGCCGACCGCTTCTCGGAGGGTCTGGCCGAATGGGTACGGTCCGCCCCCGTCGGCGCAGGCGAGCGTGAGCCCACGGACGTCGACCCGGTTGAGCGCGGCTCTGACGCTGTCGGCGGTGGCGTGCTCGGCGCCTGCGGCTTGGGTGTCCAGGTCGGCACGGGGTTCAGCGTCGGCAGGGACACGTCGGTCGAGGACGAAGGCTTCGGACGAGGCGTGTCGCCTTCCTGCGTCACCAAGGCCCATACGCCGACACCACCGAGGGCGAGGATGACGGCGCCTCCCGCGATCCACGGAGTCCGTCGGGGTGTGCGTCGGTGACGGTTCATGATTCCTACTGTCCTATGGGCCCAGGCAGGACGCTCGTCGCGCCACGAAGAACTCCACACCTGCGAGGCCGCGGTGCGCCGGCGCCTCCCTCGGAGGCGTTCACCCACTCCGCGTGGCAGTGCGTTGAGCGCTCCGACGTCGCGCGCCAGGCGCACCGCACGCGTCGCCAGCACGTCCCACGCGTGCGGTCCACGTCACCCGAAGTTATGCTCCACCTTGCCATGACGGCCTTATGGCCCGCCGCCTCACCCGCGAGTCGTCGTCTGTCCACTCGGCGCCCGTGAGGTTCGACTGCAGATCCCCGCGCTCGAAGCGGCCACGCGCGTGGCGGCGGCCGAACTCCTCGAGCTCGGCATTGCTCCAGCGGCGGGAGAGAAGCGGCGAACACGTCGATCAGGGCGCGGGGCGCCCCGCGGTCGGCGAGGGCGCGGACATTGGTTCCGATCACGTGCTCCTCCGCGAGGACAGGCCCGTACCGGCTTTGGGCGACCGGCCGCCAGAACATCTCCTTGAGGATGTCGGCCGGCCGCACTGGCTGCCCGCCTTCGAACAATCCGCCCCGTTCAGCCCGTCGGGAAGCCGGGCCGCCCTGGAAGAGGTGCAGGTCACTCGCATGGACCAATGATCCTTCCTGGTACTCAGTAGCAGCACCCTCGTTGAGATCGCCGCCGACTGGGCCCGCGTCGAGCCCTGTCATCCGTCCCAGCCCCTTGGCGGGCAGCGCGTCGATGAGGGACTGCTGCAGTGGCTGGAGCAGCGCTCCGGCGAGCTGCGCACCGGACGCTGGGTGGAAGGCCACCGGGAGGGGATGCCGCCGGTCCCCGCGGGGGACGGGGGCCGGCGGCACGGGCCCGTGCGCGGCGGTCCGGCCGTCATGGGAGGCGGCCGGAGATGAGGGTTTCCCGCGCCGGGCGGGGCCTGCCCGAAAGTCGGGACCGTAAGAAGGACGGTGCACGTGCCCGGCGGGCGGGCGCACCCATACCGCATCGGCGGCTCTGTCGGCACCCAGACATCTGTCAGGGTGGCGACGTCCCTGGTCCGGTCTACGCTTCGAGGCGCCGACTCGGGGGAGCTCTTGGACGCTACGGCATCTGGAGCAGGAGAAATGAGCGCTCCGGTCGGGTGACACCAGCAGCGTCGGCGACGACATCCCGTCGTTGGAACGGCTGCTGCTTCGGTTGCGACTACTGGGGAGAGCAAATGCGATTGAGAACAATCAAAAACCGGGCGGCTGCAATGGTCGTGACGATGATCGCCGCAGTCCTCGTTCCGCTGGCTGCGCAGGCACCAGCACAGGCAGCACCGAACGTTGCGGCCGGAACGGCCGCATGGACACCCGAGATCTACCCGCTGTTCTCAGGCGAGTGGGTAAAGCGGGATGTGTCGGGTGCCCAGCGGGACAGTGAGCTGATCTGGTGCTCCCTGGCATCTGGAGTCGCCTGTGTGGCGGTTGGTCAGGGCGACGGCATGCACAGCATCTTCCACCTGTACAAGTGCGATACGCGGTCGCTCTCGAACTTCATCGACGCGCTCTCTGCCCGCAACAACCAGACTGGCGGAGCCAAAGTCCAGTTCTGGGGTCCGTCCACACTCGTGTACACCGCCTACGCGGACGGGAACATCTACAACTTCCCGGACGAGGCGACGTACGGCTTCGATCGCCTCGATATCTGCTGAGGGCACATCGACCCGGGCACGCTCGTCGTGGTGTCCGGGTCGGGAGCCTTCGCAGTGACGGCTGCGGAGTGACGACTGCCTGACGTACAGATGGTCGAGACCCTGGGTTGACCACGCTGCGCCGGACGATGGTGTACGGCCGGGCCTTCTCCGCGGCCGCATCCGCCGCTACGAATGCCCCACCACAGGTGGCGGCAGCTGGCGGTGCCTTCTCCAACCGATCGGACATGCGGTCGTCGTTCGATGCGCACGGGACGTGGCCGGCACCCCGACCTCGCACACGGCCTGCACCGATCCGCTGGGCGCCTCCGTCATCAACGCCCGTCAAAGATCAGAGACGGGCATGCCGTGTGCTGTGACGTTACGGAGGGTGCCGGGCGACGAACTCCACCGCCCGGCCCGCCAACTCGGCGTGGCCCTGCCCTGGGGAAACCGGTCGTGCGCATATGAAGAGCCGGACCTGTTCCGACGACGATGCCGCAGCGACGAGAAGCAGGGCCCATGCGCCTGTCTCGTTCCAGGACGCCCGTATCACTGGCGTGCCAACGTCTGGGGCCACGATCAGACATCAGGTCCCGGTCGACGACCGCAGCCGAGCCACACCCATGTCCCCTCCTCAACTTGATCGGCCCAAAGGAGCGTTACCTGTGAAGCTCCATCTTCTCGCCGCCGCCGCGCTGCTGCTGATCGGCGGCGCGGCCGGTCCCGCCGCCGCCGACACCCCGGCTGGGCAGCCCGTGCAGCCCCGTGCCGCGTCCGTCGAGGTGCCCGCCGGCGTCAGCGCCGGGGTCGCCGTCTTCGACCGGCGAACCGGTACCTTCACCGAGCAGCTCAATTCGAGTACGGGCTTCCGCTCCGCCTCGGTCGTCAAGCTGCTGCTGGCGCTGGACTACCTGTGGAACCGGGGCCCCGACCACACCGTGCCCTCAGCCGACCGGGCATGGCTGGAGCCGATGCTGCGCAGCAGCAACGACGACGCGGCCAACAGCTACTGGTCGGACAACGGCGGCACGGCGATCATCACCCGCATGGTGAGCCGTCTCGGCCTCAAGGACACGGCCCCACCGCCCACCGGCTACGAGGGCTACTGGGGCTACACCGCGCTGTCCGCTCGCGACACGGTGACGATCTACCGCTACCTCCTGGACTCGGCGCCCGGCCCCGTGCGCGACTTCGTCATGGGGAACCTGCGCCAGTCCACCCGCTGCGCCTCGGACAGGTTCGACCAGCACTTCGGTGTCGCCGGGGCGTTCGAGAAACCCTGGGCGGTGAAGCAGGGCTGGGCGGGATCCTCGTACGAGACAGGCACCTGCGGCCCGCCGCGCACCGCTACCGCGACGGGCACCGCGAGCCCGGCACCGGCCGCTGCCGCGGGCGTGGACCTGACCCGGCCTGCGCTGCACAGCACGGGCACCGTCGGCGCCGGTGACCGTTTCATCGTGGCCGTGTTCACGCTGCACCCCGTCGGCACGTCGTACGGGAAGGCATACACGGACATCGGCCGGTTGACCCGCTCCCTGAACGTCCCCGGAGCCGCGCGGCCCGCGGGATGGTGGTACGGCACGTGGAGCGATCATGTGAACGTCCGCCCCAACCCCGGCACGGACACCTCGCCGATCACCCAACTCCCCGCAGACGTCGAGGTGTTGGTGGGCTGCCAGGCAAGAGGCGAGGAGGTCAGCGTACCGCCCTACACCAACGAGTGGTGGGCGTACCTCCCGCAGTACAACGGCTGGATCTCCAACATCTACATCAACTCGCCCGACAACAAGATGCCGGACGTCAAGGACTGCTGAACAGTATTTAGCGACAGCGCCGCTGCCTCACCGCTCGTAGGCGGCGAGGTAGCGGAGCACTTTCTCGACGTGGGGCCGCACCCCTTCAGGGACGCCGCCCTCCGTGATGACCGTGCGGTCGCTCGTGCGGTAGCCGGCCGCCATCAGTGCGGGAAGATTCTCGGCGGGCATGTCGGCCTTCTTGAACTGCTGGTCGAGCCAGCACACGTACAGCGACATCGTGGAGATCGCGTCCGGTGGCGATAGGTAGTCCTTGTCGCCGTCGCCGTCGCCGTCGACCGCCCAGGCCCGGAACACCGACGGCGTCCACATGGCGATGCCGTACTCCTCGCTCGCCGGACGGGCCGCGTTCACGTCGAAACCGCTCTCCGCCTTGAGCATGGCGGCGAGAAAGGCGGGCGTGACCTCCGCGTCGGTGCAGCGGTGGGCGGCCTTCACGATGACCGGCCGCAGTGCTTCGGGGACGTCGGAATCCTCCGGGATCTCCCCGGCGGCCGGGCTGTGCGCATCGGTGACGACGACCGGTGTGTGGTGCGCCTGGTCGTCGTCATCCTCGCCTGCGCCGCCCCCGAGCAGCGCGGTCCCGGCGATGGCGGCCGACACCGCGGCGAGTGCCACGGCGGCGACCGGCAGCAGCCGGCGTCGGCCACGCGGGCTTCCCAGTTGCTCGATCCGGACGGAGAGGCTCGCGGCGGTGTGGCGCAGGCGGCCAGCGTGGTCGGGTGTCAGACAGTCCCCGATGACTCGGCGCCAGTTCTCGTCGAGTCCGGCGTCCAGGCGCAGTGGCGCGGTGCCGCGGGCGTAAGCCTGCGCGGCGAATGAGCGGGCACGCGCGGTGGCACCGGGGAACGGGTGCAGGCCACCGGTGAGCACTTGGTGGGCAAGGACACCGAAGGCCCAGATGTCGGCGGTCGGCCGCACCACCGTCCCGCCGGCTCCGGTGCGCTGGGACCACCACTCGGGCGGCACATGGTCGAGCGTGCCGAGCGGCGGCAGATAGGCGTGGGTGCCCTCGAGTTCGGTGGCCAGGCCGAAGTCGGCGAGCCAGACCGCCCCGTCCGGGCCCAGCAGCACGTTGGCGGGTTTGAGGTCGCCGTGCACCCAGCCGGCGCCGTGCATATGGGCGAGCCCGGCGGCGACGCCGCACAGGACCCGCACGGCGTCCGGGATCGGTCCGCCGGTCCCGGCGGCGTCCAGTGTCTGCCGCAGACTGCCCTCGGCACGGTCCATGACGAGCGCGATCGCCCCGTCCAGCGCGGGCAGATCCGGCGCGTTCACAGTGCACACGGCATGCGTCCGTACGAGGTGCGGATGGTCCGCTTCGGCGCTGAACCGCGCCTCGCGCGCGACCAGTTCACCGAGCGCGGCCCGCTGACCGGGCGCCAGGGCACCGGTCGGCAGCACCTTCACCGCCGCGACCTTGCCGTCCGCGAGCGCGTGGGCCTCGTACACGGTCCCCCAGCCGCCCGACCCGATGACGGCGTCCAGCTCCCAGCCGTCGATCCGGAAACCCGCCGGCAGCCGAGGCATTCCGAGGGCACCCCCCTCGGCGCCTGACGTGCTCACGCACCGCTCGCGTGCAGGACGGGCCGTCTGCGGGACGGCAACAGGGCGAGATGCTCCTCACGCACCAGGCCGAAGCGCAAGGCGAGCGAGACGAGTCGGGCACGTTTGGCACCCGTGCGGGCGTTGCCGTCCGCTCCGGGCTCGTCGCCGACGTCCAGACGCAGCTTGGCGAAGGTCAGATAGTCGATGTGGTAGTTCACCGCGGAGCGGGTCAGCCTGCGACAGCTCTCCAACGGGCGGAGTCTCTCCGCGATGTCCCCCACGCTCGGCAGCGTGCCGTCCGAGGGGTCGCGCAGTCGCGGCTCGCACAGGGCCACCAGCACCAAGAAGTACTTCGCCGTCGCATCGAGCGCGTAGGGGTGCACGGTCGCATCTCCCGCGCCGGGCGAGGACCGCTCATCCAGATAGGCGTGCTGCGGGGCGAACACCTTGAAGTCGACGGTCCCGGACAGCGCGGGCAGGACGACTCGGGAGAACTCGAACGGCACCGGTGCTCCGAGCCGACCGGGCGCGACGGTGATGTACTCGCCGGCACCCTCCAGGTTCTCGACCGCATACGCGGTGTCGCGGCTGAAGTTCGACAGCCGCCAGTAGTCCTCGGCTGCCTCCAGACGCCCCGCACGCCGGGAGATCCCGGGATCGGACAGGACAATGGAGACCTCCCGGCCGCCGGGTACCCCGCGTCCGAAGTCCGCCACGTCGCCCGGCCCCATATGCAGTAACTCGTTCCCGGTCACGCGGACTTCACCCGGCCGTGACGAGCCGGGCGGCTGCACGATAATCGTTTCCATGCCGGTCTTCCCCCGATGTCGTGGCCATCATCGCAGAAGCGATTCCGGTTGCCGTAGACCCGGGTCTCCGCACTGGGCAAGGCGTGTCTCCTGGTCGCTGTCGCCGCTCCGCCACCTTCCCCGTCCCAGCCGTGAAGGCACCACTGGATCGTCCGCCATGTCGGGCCGATACATGGTCAAAAGACGCACTGGTGTCGTCGTTGTCCACGCTTGGCACCGCATGCGTGCAGCTTCCAGGGACGAGAGTGCGGAGCACGTCTCTTAGGACGATCGGCCGATCATCTGGGTTCCGGGCGCTCGAGCCGCTCTCGCGCCGACCTGGTGACGTTCGTGGCGTCGACGACGCTGCTCCCGCTCGGGAAGAAGCCTGGACGGCCGCCGGTGCACACCAAGCGGCACTTGATAGCCGGCATTCGCTGGCGTACCCGCGCCGGTGCTCCGTGGCGGGACGTGCCCGAGCGGCACGGCCCGTGGGAGACGGTCTACGGTCTGTTCCGGCGTTGGCAGCGGGATGGCACCTGGCACCGCATCTTCGAGCAACTGCGGGTCCGGGCGGATGCCGAGGGGCTGATCACCTGGGACGTCTCGGTGGACTCGACCATCGCCCGCGCTCACCAGCATGCGGCGGGTGCCCGCAGAAGGGGGATCTGCAGGTCGAGCCGCCAGGAGGTGTCTTCACCGAGCCCGACGACCACGGACTCGGACGCTCCCGGGGCGGGCTTGACGACCAAGCTCCACCTGGCGGTCGAGCAGGCCCAGAAGCCGATGGCGCTGGTGATCACGGCCGGGCAGCGCGGTGACTTCCCCCGGTTCCAGGTGGTCCTGGAGCGGATCCGGGTGCCCCGGCTCGGGCCGGGCCGCCCGCGCACCCGCCCGGACAAGGTTCGCGCCGACAAGGCGTACGGCTCCCGCAAACCGCGCCTATCTGGGCAAACGCGGTATCCGCTGCACCATCCCGGAGAAGCGCGACCAGATCGCCAACCGCAAGAAGCGCGGCCCCCAGGGTGGCCGGCCGCCGAAGTTCGACACGGCCGACCACAAAGAGCGCCACGCGGTGGAGTGCGGCGTCAATCGCCTCGAGCGCCACCGCGCGGTCGCCACGAGATACGACAAGCGCGCCGTCCGCTACGAGGCCACCGTGCTGGTCGCAGCCGTCAACGAGTGGCTGTGACCAGCACGGTGGCGGTCACTCGCGAGGCTGGGACGAGCTCAGGGCTGGTGACACATCACTCGATTCCGAGGGGTCCGATGCCCAGGTCCTCACGCATGAGGCGACGCATCTGCGCCATAGCGTTGCGTCGCCGCTCTATCAGGGGCGCGTCGTCGGCGGAGCCGACAGCCACTCCGCGGGCATAGGCGTCGCGGATCGCGCGCAGGCGGTGGAACGCTTCGTTCCCCGCCTCCACGACCTGCGGGGGGCCCACGAGCCAGAGGCGTTCGCTCGCCGTGTAGATGCCGGTGCCGCGCACGGCTTCCCGCACCGCCGCATCGCGTGCCGACTCGGACATGTGGTCGCCCAGCGCGACGGCCCGAATCTCCTCACCCGCGGCTTTGAGGGCAGAAACATACTCCGTGTAGACCTCGCGCCGTACTGCCAGAGCGTGCCTTGCTTCCTCCCGCCGCCACCGGTTGCGGTCGGCGATCAGAGTGGCTGCGATGCCGATGACGGCACCGGTCAGTGTGGAGAGCAGGGGCGTCCAGTCCATGTGTCGAAGTTTGTCGAAACCGGTGCGCTGGCACCAGCGCTTTCGCCACGCATGGCTGTGACCAGGAGCGTGGGTCAGTAGACAACTCCTGGAATGCCGTGCCTCGTGGTGGAGTGGGGCTGTCGGGCGCTGCTGTTGCAAAGGTGTGGCTGCCCGTCGGTCGTGGTGCGACGATCAGTTCCGCATCTTGATCCAGATCTGCGTTCCGGAGGTCCGCATGGACATCGCCTCACTGCTGCCGATGACCACGCCCCGGTTGTCGCTGCGTCTGTTCACTCCAGGCGACGCCGACGACCTGTACGCCTACCAGAGCCTGCCGAGTGTGGCGCGCTACTTGTACCGGCCGGCGCACACGCGGGAGCGCAGCGAGCAGGTTGCGGCCGAGCGCGCGGCGCACTCGGTTTGGTGCGCCGACGGGGACAAGCTGGCGCTTGCTGTGTGCCGACGCGATGAGCCCGGCGTCCTTGGCGAGGTGACGCTCACCCTGGCCAATGCCCGCGCCGCCCAGGCCGAGATCGGCTGGACTCTCGACCCACGTCACCAGGGGCACGGCTATGCGACCGAGGCGGCCGTGGCGCTGGCCGGGTTTGCCTTCGACAAGCTGGGCGTGCACCGGCTCTACGCACGGCTGGATGTGGAGAACACCGGGTCTGTGCGGGTCTGTGAGCGCCTCGGGATGCGTCGGGAGGCGCACCTGGTCGAGAACGACCTCGATGGGGATCGCTGGGGCAGCGAGTACATCTACGCGGCGCTGGCCGCGGACATCGGCGGTCAATCGGGCAGTTGAGCCCGACGCCCCAGGCAGCCGAAGCCTCGGGGTGTCCCTGGTTCGGGCTGTCTTCGGGCGACTTCGTGCCCGCGCTGGAGCAGTTCCTCGGCTCGACGGTCGGCCTGTCGCCAGCCACCGTGACCCGGCTGACCAAGCAGTGGCAGGACGACCACGCCGCCTTCCAGCAGCGCGGCCTCGCTGAGTCCGACTACGTGTACGTGTGGGCCGACGGGGTGCACCCCAAAATCCGGCTCGGACAGGCGCACTCCTGCATCCTGGTTCTGATGGGTGTGCGCCTGGACGGCACCAGGGAGCTGATCGCGCTGGCCGAGGGCCTGCGTGAGTCCACCGAGTCGTGGGCCGACCTGCTGCGCGACTGCCGCAGGCGCGGCATGCGCGATCCCGAGCTGGTCGTCGGCGACGGCGCGATGGGCCTGTGGAAGGCGCTGGCCGAGGTGTTCCCGGCTGCCCGCCACCAGCGGTGCTGGGTCCACAAGGCCCGCAATGTCACGAACGCCCTGTCGAAGTCCGCACAGCCGGGCGCGACGAAGGCGATGCAGGAGATCTACAACGCCGAGGACCGCGGCCACGCCGAGAAGGCGATCGAGGCGTTCGCGAAGACCTACGGCGCCAAGTTCCCCAAGGCCGTCGCGAAGATCACCGAGGACCGCGACGAGCTGCTGGCCTTCTACGACTTCCCGGGCGAGCACTGGATCCACCTGCGGACCCCGAACCCGATCGAGTCGACCTTCTCCACTGTCAAGCTCCGAACCAAGGTCACCCGCGGCGCCGGCGGCCCGGCCGCGGCCCTCGCGATGGTGTTCAAGCTCGTCGAATCCGCCCAGGCCCGCTGGCGCGCGATCACCGGAGCCCACCTCGTCGCCTTAGTCCGCGCGGGCGCCACGTTCGAAAACGGCATCCTCGTCGAGCGCGCGGAGGCCGCAGCCGCCTAAAAGACCGCGATCGGATCGGTGGCGCGTTCGCGGCGGGCGAGGGTGCGCATCACCGGAAGGACGCCGTGACGAACCACGGCCATGCGGGTGAGGCAGACGATGACCAAGTCGGTGGCCTCGGCCGGCACCGACAGGGAGGGTGCCTCCAGGCTGACGGCAAGGTCGTCGAGGTGGACAACAAGTTCCACGAGCCGGGTCAGCAGACACTGATCGAGCGGCAGTACGTGGGCGAACACGCCGACAGGCCGGTCGAGCGGCATGGTCGGCAACTGCACTGCGAGCCGGGCGCGAGCGGCGTCAAACTCCTCTGCCAGGGTGGCAGGCCCACCGGCCGCCTCCTGCTCGCCCACCTCGCGGATCCGACGCGGCACCGCATCCTCCAGATGCGGCGCCGGGCCGGCGCCAGACAGGAAGTACGCGACAGCATCGATGGGCGTCCCGCCCGCCGGTGGCAGCTCGGCCAGCCAACGCTCGACGTTGAAGACCGCCCGGGCCAGATGCCCGGCTAGACCGCTGATCCGGAACTCGGCCAGTGCGCTCGGCTGCTCCCACCGTTCGGCCAGCACCGGCGAACGCAGCAGCCGGGACGCGACCTCGGCCGTGTCGAGAAATGCGGAGATCACACCGGCAGGCTAGCGGCCGGCCTGCCGCGTTGCCATCCGCCGTCCGAGATTGCCACCGCGGCCCCATCTGGCTACGCGCGTGATCCGCCAGACCGGCCCTAATCACAAGTCGCACGATCCACAACTCTTGACAATTACTCCACGGACCACCGGTCCGGACCCGGAACCGTATGCCGTCAATCAGTTACCGCCGCGGCTGGACATGCGCGCCCCAGCCTTGGCTGCGGCGGCAAGAGCGGTCCGGCACTGCCCACTGTTCACCCGTCAGGTCTCCCCGCCCCTCGATACACGGCCTACGTCTTTGGTGCCGGTCCATCCGGGCCCGAAGTCCGATCCGCCGTGCCCCGACGACAGTTAGCGTCCCACCATGCGCTTAGGACTACTTGGCACCGGCAACGTCGCCCGAGCACTGGCCCACGGCTGGAGTGCCGCGGGACACGACGTGCTCCTCGGTTCCCGTCAGCCCAAGGAACGAACAGACCTCGGTCTCCCAGTGGGAAGCCTGAATGAAACAGCCGCCCACGCAGAGGTACTCGTCAACGCCACCCCGGGGAATGTCTCTGTAGGACTGCTGCACTCCATCGGGGCACCGGCGCTGGCCGGTATCCTGCTGATCGATGTCGGGGTCGGCCTCTCCGACGACTTCACCGAACTCTCGCATCCCAACAGCAGCCTGGGCGAACAGATTCAGGAAGCCTTCCCCCTGACCCCCGTCGTCAAGACGCTGTGCACCATGGACTCCACCGTGATGATCGCCCCGGACGGTCTGGGTGGCCCGAGCACCGTCTTCCTCTCCGGCAACGACGCCGAAGCCAAACGGACCACCGGCCGACTGCTCACCGACCTCGGTTGGCCCTCGTCGTCCCAGCTGGACATGGGCGACATCACCACCGCACGCGGCCAGGAGCACTTCGCCTTGCTCTTCATGGGCATCGCGAGTGGTCTGGGGGCCCACACGTTCAACATCAACGTGGTCACCCGCCCCTCTGCCTAGTCTGCCGTCCATGTGGCCGGACGGCGTCGATGACGACCTGCAGGTGGGTCCGAGTATCGGTAGTTCTTGCTCGAGGCCGCGATGGTGCGGTCGCGGGTGGGCACCAGGGTGCCGTCGACGATGTGAAGGGTGTCCGTGCGCGGCCGGCGGGCCGGGGAGATTGCCAGCAGCGGTGCGAGGTGGTCGAGAGTCCCGTCGGCCGCGGACTTCGAGACAGGAACTGGTGGGCGAGGGCCGGCTGATCGCTCACCGCGGGCATCCGCAGGGCGGAACTGGCGTCTGCTCCGACGGTATCGGCCGCCCTCGCCTGTGGGGAGCAGGGTCCCGCAACGTCGTTGGCATGGGGATTCAGGAGCGCGGTACCTCCGACAGGGCGCTCCACAGCGTCGACGGCGTCGCGAACGTCTCCATGACCAACATCTCGTCCGGCAGTTCCAGCGAGAACCTGTCCTCCAGCTCCGCCACCAGGCCGAGCAACGTCAGGGAATCCAGGCCCAGTTCGGTCAGACTCGCGTGCGCGTCGACGGGTGTCTCGTCGTCGAGAAAGGGCAGTGCCTTGCGGAGTGCGGATTCGAAGTCGCTGTAGGAGAGGTCGTTCACGGGCTGCTCCTCGATGCTGTGCGGCCTGCGGGGGACGGTGTGCCCCCGCACGGGGCAGGGTAGTCCGTACACGATCAAGAGGGTGCGGGGGCTTCAGTCCCGTCGGGAGACCGCAGCAGCTTCTCGTTCCATTCCCTTTCCAGGGTCGCCGTCTCGGTGATGAGGTCGGCGATGCGCCGTACTGCGACGGATCCCTTTCGGAGGCGCAGGAAGAAGTAGTTCCGGGTCATCTCCCAGCGCCGGGAGAGGGCTTCCGCGTCGGCGGCCCGATCGTGCAGGGAGGTAAGCGCACAGGCTTCGGCGGCCGCCCGTAGAAAGCGCGCGTTCAGGGCGCGTTGGCTGGCCAGTTCACCGAACCAGGCGCTGACCTCGATCGTGCCCACGGGGCTGAGCGAGGTGAAGTCGTCCGGGGCGGCGCGCAGTTCGTCGGCGCATGCGGTCACCAGGTCCACGTCGGCAAAGGAGCGCGCGTTACGGGCGAGGGCGGAGCGGAACCGCCCCTGCTGCGCCGCCTGGCTCTCCCCGAAGTCGGACGTGCCGGCTCTCACGACCACTGTGCGGTTGCGCCAGTCGGGGTCGCCTCTGCGGGCTTCTCCCAGCGCGTCCGACGCCATTGCGGTGAGCAGGGTGCTCTTTTCCATGAAGCCGTCGTAGAGGGAGCCCTGGTAGCGGTCGACGATCCGGACGGAACCGGAATCTCCCTTGCTGTTGCCGTCCTCGGGGCGGATCACGATGCGGTGTGAATGGTGCTGCTGGAGGTGGAAGGAGCTGTGGGGGACATGGAAGGTGTCCACCCAGGCGATCACCGGATGGCCGTCCAGGAGGTGAGCGTCGATGTATTCCTCGGCCCGTCGGGAGTCGGCGTGGTGAACGTGGTCGGCGGTCAGGCCACACCATTCGTGCAGGATCTCCTCGGGCGTCCGTCGGTGGATTCCGAGATGCTCCACGGGCCATTCGGAATCGGCTGCCTCCGTCCTGCGGTGATATCCCCAGTGGTCTCCCAGGACGCTCGGATCGCGGCCGAGCCAGGCCGCCGTGACGCCGAACGTCGCTGAAATACAGTCAAGTGCCGAAAAATCCGCGTCCATTGAACCCCCCTGCTCCAAGAACTTCGCTCCTTCACCGTTCCTCACCGTCCGCAGCGCTCCGGCCAATCCCCTATGCCTTCCCTGATGCCTTCCGCTGCGTCTTCCCCTGCGTCTTCCGTGCCCCCTGACGCACGGTGACCGCGATCCCCAGGGCACCCCGGATGCTACGCTGCGGGCCACCAAGCGTCCGTGAGCTGGCCTCACTTGGCCTCGCCGGCCTTCCGCTCCGACCGCGTGTACCAGCACAGATCTAGGTGAAAGGAGGCGGGGCGAGCGATGAGCGACCCCCGGTTCCCCATGACTGATTCCAGTAGCCCCTCCGCCGAGGAAATCAACGTCGACGAACTGTGCTCGTACGCCGTCGACGTGTGGGTGAGCGACCACAGCATCCTCACCGACGAGCAGCGCCTCCTCAAGGTGCTGCGCACGGCCGCGGAAAAGGGAAACGCCACCGTGCTCGGTGAGGCCTCGCACATCTTCCCGAACGGTGCCGTCACCGCTATTCTCCTGCTTTCGGCCTCGCACCTGAGTATTCATACCTGGCCGGAATTCAGCCTCGCCAACATCGACCTGCTCGCCTACGGCCGTCTGAACGGCGAACGGATGATGCAGAGCGTGGAAGTGGGCCTCTCGCCCACGAGGATCAACGTGACGCGCATGCTGCGCGCGGTGCACTGACCGGGCCTGACCCGCCCACCGACCCACTTTCCCCCACACCGTTCACAACCACCCCGACAGCGACGTGAGGAACGCGTCGAAGCTGTCCCGGTGGATCGCGTGCGTGGCGTCCGGCACGGTCCGCACCTCGAATCCGCGCCGGGTCAGCTCAGCCCGCATCTCACCGCTCACCAGCGTGCTCGGCTCCGCCGTCTGGACGAGGGAGCGGACGACCGCCAGCTCCGGTGTGTGATCGGTGGCACGGTACGCGGAGAGGGCGAGCGCGGACCTCTCGTCCCAGGCGTGCAGCGCCGCCAGCTCGGCCGCGACCTGCCGCTCTCCCCACTCCGGGCGCAGGCTCCTGATCAGTAGCCGAGGCGCGCGTTTGAAAAGAGTGAACGCGGCCGGGTCGAGGGTGCCGTCCGGGCCGCCGAGCCGCCAGGCCGGCTCCGAGTACACGGCGCGCTGCGGTCGCAGTTCCGGCACCGCGAGTGCCAGGGCCAGGGCGCCGAGCGAATGGCCCAGCGCCAGTTCGGGGCCATGGGGCAGCGTCTCCAGCAGGTCCTTGGCGAACAGGTGCGGCGCGTACGCTCCCCGGGCGCTGCCGCCGTGGCCGCGCAGGTCGACGGCGACCACCCGGTAGCCCCGCCCGGTCAGGACCGGGACCAGCTCCTGCCAGGTGCGGTGGTCGGCCATGAGACCGTGGACGAGGACGGCGACCCGGTCGCCGGTGCCCCACTCCCGGGTGTGCAGTCGCATGCGGCGGCCGCCCTCACCCGGCCGCGGCGGCATCGTCGGCCACCGTGGACGCCGGCTCTCCGAAGGCGTCGGCGGACTCGTCGGCCGCCGTGGCTGCCAGTTCTGCGAAGGCGTCGGCGGACTCCGGCGGTACCCACAGGCGTTCCGCCCATCCTGGCGTGCCGAGCTGCCGGCCGTGGCGGACGATTCGTCGCGTGACCGCCTCCAGCACTTGCAGCCGGTACGGCCACAGCGCCTCCTGCTTGACGCGGGCCGCCGCCTCCGACCCCGGGATCAGCACCGGGGCCAGCGGGCTCGGTCCCGGGCCGACCAGGAGTCGGCCGGCCTCCGCCTCGGCGTTCGCGAACAGCGAGTACGGCATGTCCTCGTAGAAGGCGACGCGTTCGGGCTCGAGCACCTTTCGGGCGATCAGCTCCAGCGCGGCCTGCCGGGTCAGGACGTGGTCGACATGCCCGCCCACGGCCAGCGGCACGAGCACCAGGGAGCCGCCCGCCACCTCGGCCGCCAGACCGGCCGTCACCCGCTCGAACAACTCCGGCTCCGTCGAGCGGGCCGCGTCCACCTCGTGCGGTTCGAGGAAGTACCCCTCCTGCCAGGCGGACCGGTCGGCGGCGTCCACCTGACCGAGCACGGTCAGCTCCGCGCCGAGCACCGCGCACGCCACCCGCTCCTCCTCCAGCAGCAGCCGGGAGGCGAGCGCGGGACGGCTCCGATAGTGAGGGCGGCGCGTCCAGGTCTCCTGCGAGAACACGTCCACCACGCGGCCGCCCAACCGGGCGAGGAGTCCACCCAGGGCCAGTTGGGCATCGTCGGGGTGGGGAGAGAGGCAGATCAGGGCACGTGACGGGTACGGGCGCGGTGGCGGAGCGGCTACCACCAGGCCGGCCGCGTGCCAGCCTGCGATCAACTCCCGTTCCTCGGGCGGCCAGGAGCGGTAGGGCCGGGTTCCGTCGCAGGCATGCCACAGGGCTGCGGCCGATGCGGGAAAGAGGCCGGGATCGACCGGCTCGCCGAGGAACCGCACCTCGGCGCCGTCGAACTCGGTGTGCGGCAGGCGAATCGGGCGGTCGTCCGCCACGAGTGCGTGCGCTGTGCGCCTGACCGAGGGGGCGGGGGAGGGGCGCTCTGGCATGCGCAGGAGTGTAGACCAAGGGTCGATCATGGAACTATGGGAAGGGAACGACGGGAAGAGCACACGACAGGTCTGTGATCCGCACCGCGACGAGAGGCTCGAACAGCAATGTACGTACTCACCGGGGGACTTGGTGCGCCGGAGACGGCCCGCTTGCGGGAGGCCTGTGAGCGCACCGCACTGCCGCTGAAGGAGCCCGCGGCGCAGGACCCGCAGGGATTGGCCGCGCACGTCGCCGACGATCTCCTCGTCGCCTTCGTGGCGGCCGAGGCGGACGGCTCGGCTCCGTTCGCACTGGGCGAGATCACCCGTGAAGGCGCCTACGTCGTCCTCGTGCAGGCGGCGCCGACCGCCAAGGGCACGCTGGCGGCGGTCCGTTCGGGCGCCGGCTTCGTCATGGCCGCGCCGCTCGACGTCGAACGCCTGGTGCCGTTCCTGACCTACCTGCGGGACGTCGCCGCCCCCGCGTCCGCCCAGGTTCTCGACCTGGACGAGGCGGGCGTACTCAGTACGCCGTCCGCGTCCGTGCGGCTGTCCGAGGCCGAGGCGAAGGCGCTGCGCGCGCTCGCCGACCGGCGGGCCGTCATCGTCCCCCGGCCCGATCTGCTGCGGCTGACGGGCGAGGACCCGCGGGATGTCATCGAGGCGCTGCGGGCCCGGTTCCGGGAGGTCGGCTCGGGCGCCCAGATTCTCAAGGTGCCGCACATGGGTTTCCGGCTCGTCGGGGAAGTGCGGCTGCGGGCCACCGCGTGACGGGGGCGGACCGTGCGCCGCGCCCCGTGCGAGTGACAGTGCCGGACAGCGGGCCGCGCCCCGTGCACGTGACAGGTACGGACAGTGCGCCGCGCCCCGTGCAGCTGTGGTGGGCCCGTCTGCCCGACGTGCGCCCAGGGCTGGCGGGGCTGCTCGATCCCGTGGAACTCGGCCGTTACGAGGCGACGGCCGACCCCGCCAACAGGCTCCGCTTCCTGGCGGGTTGTGCCATCAGCCGACTGGTGCTCGGCGAACTGATCGGCCTGCCGCCCGCCGACGTACCCCTGCGGCGGGTGTGTCCGCGTTGCGCGGGGCCGCACGGCAAGGTCACGCTCGACGTACCGGCCGGGAGCGCCCACGGGGACGTACGGTTCTCCGTCTCGCACAGCGGTGACGTGATAGGGGTCGCCGTCTGCCGTGGCGCGGAGGTCGGGTTCGACGTGGAGGACGGCGCCGGCACCGATGTCGCAAGGGTGGCACCCCGTGTCCTCGGCGACACGGAACTCGCCGCCCTGCGCGCGCGCCCGCCCGCCGAACGGCATGCGGCGTTCCTGCGTTACTGGACGCGCAAGGAATCCGTGCTCAAGGCGATCGGCGTCGGTCTGCGCGTTCCGCTGCGCCGGCTGCGGGTGTCGGACCCCGAGCTGCCACCGGCCGTGCTGAGTTGGCCCGAGCAGATCGATGCCTGCCATGAAGTGCGCATGGCGGATACGGTGGTCGGCACGACGCACCCTGCGTCAGTCACGGTGACGGGAACAACGGAAGTGACACTTTTGCGGCACGACACCTCGGTGATCCTCCGGGCGTGGCGGTGATTCCGCTTCTTTGTATCGACTTCTTTACGACCACGGGGAAGGGTTAGGGCCAGATGTCGGACGTCGTGCTGTTGACTCCGCGTGAGATAGCCACCGGAGCACTCAGCCTGAACAACCAGAACGTGACCGTCACCGACGAGGAGTACGTAAAACTCGACCCGGCACTGCGGATCTTCTACGAGAAGGTCCGGGAGAACCTGGGTCTGGCCTGCATCACCGGATACCTGCGCAATGCCGGGCACTCCGTCACCTCGCTGAACCTGCACGGCCGTACGCCCAGCGACGAGGCCATCATCGACCTCATCCGCCGGGAGCGCCCGCGCTTCGTCGGCATCAGCATCATGTACGACCTGCACATCATCGACGCCATCCGGCTCATCCGGTGCGCCCGGATCGCCGACCCGGACGTCTTCATCGCCATCGGCGGCGCCTTCTGCACGTACAACGCGAAACTCATCGCCGAGCAGGTGCCCGAAGCCGACTGCGTCACCTTCGGCGAGGGCGAGTTGACGGTCGTGGGCATCATGGACCGGCTGACCTCCGGCGCCGACTGGCGGGAGACGCCGGGGCTGTTCTACCGCGACGGAGACCGGGTGCGCGGCAGCGGCATGCCCGTGCTGCCCGACCTCGCCCACCTCGTCTGGCCGGCCCGTGACGTGCTGGAATACCACCGGGCGGCGGGCATCGCGACGCCCGTGGCCTCCACGTTCACCAGCCGTGGCTGCCACGCCAAGTGCACCTTCTGCTACGCGCCCCGCCAGCCCGGAGTGGTCGACGGCTTCTGGCGGATGCGGCCCCCCGGCGACGTCGTCGACGAGATCGAGTACCTGCAAAGGGAGTTCGGGACCCGTTTCATCTGGTTCAACGACGACAACTTCGGCGGCGCGTTCGGCGACGGCTTCGCGCACGCCGTCGAGTTCGCCGAGACCGTCCTCAGCCGTGGTCTGAAGTTCCAGTTCCACTGCGAGTTCCGCGTCGACTCCGGGCTGATCGACCACGAGGCCCTCGACCTGCTGCACCGGGCGGGACTCTCGTCCGCGCTGCTGGGCATCGAGTCCGGGTCGCCCGGCATGCTGCGGCGGTTCAAGAAGGGCACCACGGTGGCCTACAACCTGGACGCGGCCCGCATGTTCAAACGCAAGGGCCTCGGCCTCGACCCCGGCTGGATCATGATCGAGCCGAGGACCACCATCGACGAGCTGTGGGAGAACCTCGAGTTCATCGTGGCCGCACGCATCCACGAGGCCGACAACCCGTTCTTCCTCATCAACCGCGCCATCGCCCTGCGCGGCACCGAGATGTACGACAAGATCGACGATCCGCTGCCGCTCGCCGACATCGAGGGCATGGAGGGCGCCGCCTACGAGATCCTGCGTACCGCGCGCCGCGACTATCGGGTGCCGGACCCTCGCGTCGAAGCCCTGTGGAGCGCCTGGAGCGAGGTCGGCGAGGAGATCAGCGACCGCAAGGAGAACGTCCTGCCGTTCGTCGCCCAGAAGATCGCCCTGGGCGCTCGCCGGCTGCGCGGCACGGAGCACAACCCCCGCGCCTTCCTCAGCCGGTTGCGGGCCTGGCGAAACGGGCTGCCGGAGCTGTTCCTCGCCTTCATCAACTACGGCCTCGTCCTCGCCGAGACGGACCCGCCGGACCTTCTCACGCGGCTCACCGCCGACCTGCGGGAGCTGGTGGCCGAATACGACGCCGAGCACCTCGGCGAGTCCTTCGAGGACTTCGGCGAGCGGGTCGAGCGCATCTGCGGTGCCGAGGCCCTCGTCGCGGCGGGAGTGGGCCGATGACCCTGCGGTACGGAGTGGTCGGCTGCGGCCGCGTCTTCCAGCGTTACCACCTGCCCGTCGTCACCGACCACGAGGACTACACCCTCGTCGCCGCCTGCGACACCGACGCCGACAGCGCGCGCTCGGTGCTCGGCGCGGCGGCCGACGGTGTCCTGGTCACCACCAGCCTGGAGGAGTTCCTCACGGTCGGCCGGCCGGACGTGGTGGCCGTGTGCACCCCCAACGACGCCCACACCGAGCCCGTGCTGGCGGCACTCGCGGCCGGCGCGCACGTCCTGTGCGAGAAGCCGCTGGCCGCCGACCTGTCCCAGGCGCACCGGCTGGCCGGGGCGGCGGGCGCCGACCGGCTCGCGGTCAACCTGCCCTACCGCTTCCACGAGTTGGTGCCGGCCTTCCTCAAGGCGCTGCCCGAGGGCCCCTGCGAGATCACCCTGACCTTCACCACGGCCGGCCAGCGGCTGTGGCGGCCGGTGACGAACTGGTACGGCGATGCGGCGCGGGCCGGCGGCGGCGCCCTGGTCGACCTGGGGGCGCACGCCCTGGACCTGCTGATCACCGTCTTCGGGCGGCCCCGCCCGCTGTCCTGCCGGGTCGACGCGAAGGGTGTGGAGGAGCGGGTGATCGCCGACCTGCAGTTCCCGGCCGGCCCCGCGACGCTGCGCATCGACCGCCGCAGCCGGGTCATGGGCCTCACCCTGGAGGCCACCGCCGCCGACGGGGGGAGCACCGTGCTGGACCTGCGCCGCGGCGAGGTCCGCAGCGCCGCGGGCACGGTCACGGCCGAGGACCGGCGGCCCGAGCTGGCGGCGATCCGCGGCTTCCTCGACACGGTGGCGGGCCGGACCCGGGGCCGTACGGTGGCCCCGGCTCAGGCGTTGGAGGTGCAGGAACTCATCGCGGCGCTGTACGCCGACGCCACGTGCGATCAGGAACTGACGCTCTGAGCGGCACCCTGTCCGCTCGCGGGGGTGCCGGGCACGACCGGCGCCCCCGCACCGGAGACGACCGGACGGAACGTCTCCTTCAACTCCCGCAGCCTGGCGCGTGAACGCTCGCCCGAGTACAGGTGCGTGCCGCCGATCTCCTCCTCCGTGATCCGGTCCAGGAAGAACAGGTTGATGACGTCGGACGGCGTGGCGCACGTCTTGCAGAAGCTGAACCGCGGCCGGTCGTGCATGAACAGGTCGTAGTGCTGGTGCGAGCCGTACTGGTCGAGCAGCAGCTTGCGGTCCTGCGCCAGGTTGCCCATCGGTTTGACCCAGGCGTGCGGGCACGCGGAGACATCGCCCTGACCGAAGAGCTGGGCCATCGTCGCCGTGACGAAACAGCCGAGGGTGCGCACGTTCGTCCTGAGCTGCTCGGCCATGTGCTCGACGTAGGCGCGCGGCGGCAGGACGTCCGCGAACTCGTCGTAGTGCTCCACCAGCGGCATCAGATGGTCGCCGGGCGGCGGGCCCATGCGCTCGGCGGTGTCGCCGCGCACGGGGAAGAAGTACAGCGTGGTGCTGCCCGCCACCTCGTCGCGCAGATACCGGGCGAACTCCAACTGGCCCGTGTAGTTGGCGTCGGTGAGTACGGACTGGATGTCGATGCGCAGCCCCGCCTCGGCCGCCGCGTGCAGGCTGCGCATGATGACGTCGTGCAGCTTGGCCTGCTTCGGGGGCAGCCGGTGCCGGTTCAGCTCCAGCGTGTGCCCGTCCAGGGAGATGTTCAACTGGACGTTGCCCATCGCGGCGAGGGCCTCGATGCGTCGCTCGTTGAGGAACACGCCGTTGGTGATGACCTGCACGGTCTCGTAGCGGCGGCTGGCCTCCTGGACGAACTCGGTGGACCCCTTGAGCCAGAAGAACTCACCGCCGGAGAGCCGCAGAATCGGCGCGTCCACGTGCTCGTGGTACATGTCGAGTATCTCGTGCCAGTCCTGACGGCGATCGGTGGTCAGGCGCAGTCGTGCGTCGGGCACGTTCATGAGGAGGTTGTACTCCTCGGTGAGGCAGTAGGAGCAGCGCATTTGGCAAAGCTGTTCCTCGATGACCATGTCGTTCATCAGGAACGGGAGTCGCCCGCCCTCGCCCGCCGAGGCGGTAAGGGCGGCACGAAACTTTTCCTTAAGGCGCATGAAAGTCCCCGATTTGCGGTCGGCTTGGGATTGTGCGGTTCAGGTTCGCTCGACCGGTCAACACTAACCGCTCGTGAACCCCACGGCCATAGCGCTTACTTGCTGCGGGACTATCCCGAAATGCCCTGCCCAGCAAGGGTACTGACGGTCCACGCACGTCAGGGGTGGACCTTGATCCGCACCTGTGCGTAGCATGCCGTCGGTCAGGGTCCAACTGGTCGCGGGGGCACCAAAGGCATGAGCGTAATCCGCATCCGGGCGGGGAACGGGGGGACGGAAACCCGTGCCCGCCGTATCGACGTCAGGCTGAAGGACCACGAGTACGTCGTGCATGTGGGATCCGGCGCCCGCCGACTGCTGCCCGCCGTCCTGGACGAGCTGGGCGTCGGCCGTGTCGCCGTCGTGAGCAGCGCGCGCGAGCCCGAACTCCCTGATCCCGGCGTGCCGTTCACGGTGGTGCCGGCGCTCGACGGCGAGCGGCACAAGACGCTCGCGTCGGTGGAGACCTACTGCCGCGCCTTCGTCGAGGCGGGTCTGACCCGGTCCGACGCCGTGATCGCCTGCGGGGGCGGCACGACCACGGACACCGTGGGCCTGGCCGCCGCCCTCTACCATCGCGGGATCAAGGTCGTGCACCTGCCGACCACCCTGCTCGCCCAGGTCGACGCGAGTGTCGGCGGCAAGACCGCCGTCAACCTGCCCGAAGGCAAGAACCTGGTCGGCGCCTACTGGCAGCCCAGCGCCGTGCTGTGCGACACGGACTTCCTGCACACCCTGCCCCGGCGCGAACTCCTCAGCGGCTACGGGGAGATAGCCCGCTGCGCGTTCATCGGCGCGGGTGATCTGCGCGGGCTCGACCTGACCGAGCAGATCGTCGCCAGCATCACCCTCAAGGCCTCGGTCGTCGCCCGCGACGAACGCGACCAGGGCCCGCGCCACATCCTCAACTACGGCCACACTCTCGGCCACGCCATCGAGCGCGCCACCGACTACGCCTGGCGGCACGGCGAGGCGGTCGCGGTCGGCACCGTGTTCGCGGGGCTGCTCGCGGGCCGGCTGGGGCGCGTCGACGCGCACCGGGTGAGCGAGCACCGGGAGATGGTGGAGAGCTTCGGGCTGCCCACCTGGCTGCCGTCCGGCGTGCCGGTGACGAGCCTGGTGGAGCTGATGCGCCGGGACAAGAAGAAGGGACCGGACACCGACCCCACGCTGACGTTCGTCCTGGACGGCCCGGCCGGAGTCGAACTGGTGCCGCGCGTCCACGAGCACCTGGTCTCCTCCGTCCTGGCGGACATGCCCGCGGGCCCCGCCCCCGCCTCGGACTGAGGAGCGCCATGGCCGACGCCCCACCCGCCCGGAGCGCGATATCGGGCACGACACGGCTCTACGTGGTCCTGGGCGACCCGGTGGCCCAGGTCCGCGCCCCCGGTCTGCTCAACGACCTGTTCGCGCGCACCGCGCGGGACGCCGTGCTGGTTCCCGTGCACGTCGACCCCGACGGCCTGGGCGAGGTCATGCGCGGACTGCGCCGCATGCGCAACCTCGACGGCATCCTCGTCACCGTGCCGCACAAGATCGAGGTGTGCCGGTACGCCGACCGGCTGGGCCCCGCCGCAGACGTGGCCGGCAGCGCCAACGCCCTGCGCAGGAACCCCGACGGCACCTGGCTCGCCGACAACTTCGACGGGGCCGGCTTCGTCCACGGCCTGCGCGCCAACGGCCACGACGTCGCGGGCACGACCGTCGCCCTGGCCGGGGCCGGCGGCGCCGGACGCGCCGTCGCCGCGGCCCTGCTGGGCGCGGGCGCCGCCCGACTGTGGCTGTACGACACCGACTCCGCCCGCCGCACGGACGTACTCGCCCGGCTGGACGCCCGCTGGCCGGGGCGCGTACGGGCCGGCGTGGGGGGCGACCTCGGCGACGCGGGCGACCGTGTCGACATCGCGGTGAACGCGACCCCGCTGGGGATGAACCCCGGCGACCCGCTCCCCTTCGACCCCGCACGCCTGCCGCCCACCTGCGTGGTCGCCGACATCATCATGAAGCCGGCCGAGACCGCCCTGCTCAGGGCCGCCCGGGACGGCGGACGGCCCGTGGTCCACGGCCGTCACATGCTCGACAGCCAGGTGCTCCTCTACGAGGAGTTCTTCGCACTGCACGCACCGGAACCAAACGGGAGGTGGGAGCCGTGATCGACCACGCGCAGGCCGTGGCGCTCGCGCAGCGCGCCCTGGCGCACCTGGAGGCCGGCACGACGGACCAGGCCGAGGACGTGCTGCGGGTCCCCGTCACGGAATACCTCGACCCCGACCGGTGGCAGCGCGAGATCGACCTCGTCTTCAAACGGGTCCCGCTCGCCCTCGCGCTGTCCGTCGAACTCCCGGGCGCCGGCTCCTACAAGGCCCTGGACGCCCTCGGCACCCCGGTCCTGCTCACCCGCGGACAGGACGGCGTCGTACGGGCGTTCCTCAATGTCTGCCGTCATCGCGGCGCCCAGTTGTGCCCGGCCGGCACCGGCACCCGGCACCGGTTCCGCTGCCCCTACCACGCCTGGGTGTACGACGACCGGGGCGGACTCGTCGCCGTGCACAAGCCCGCCACCTTCGGGGACGTCGACACCGACGAGCTGGGGCTGCGGCCACTGCCCGTCACGGAGAGCCTCGGCTTCGTGTGGGTGTGTCTCACCCCCGGCGCCACGATCGACCTGGACGCCTGGCTCGGGGACTACGCGCGCGAGCTGGAGCGGCTCGAACTCGACACATGGCACCTCTACGAGCAGCGTGAACTGGCCGGACCCGGCTGGAAGGTGGCCTTCGACGGCTATCTGGAGAGTTACCACATCCAGGCGCTGCACCGTACGACGTTCGCCCCGACGTCGACCTCGAACCTGATGGTGGTGGACTCCTTCGGGCCGCACCAGCGGATCCTGTACCCGGTGAAGTCGCTGAAGACGCTGCGGGACATCCCGGTCGAGGACTGGGACCCCGCCGCGCACTGCGGCACGGTGTACACCGTCTTCCCCAACGTGTCGATCGCCGGCGCCTGGGAGGGACACGGCGTGGTCTCCCAGATCATGCCCGGACCGGGCGTGGACCGCAGCCGTACCGTGCAGACCGTCCTGACCCGCGTGCCACCGGCCACCGAAGAGGACCGGCGCTACACGGCGGAGTTCAGTGAACTCGTCGAAAGAGGCGTCGCGGACGAGGACTATCGCACCGGATTCGAAGTACAGGCGGCTTTGTCCTCGGGGGCGAATACGCACTTTGTCTTCGGACGCAACGAGTTGGCGTTGCAGCATCACCATCACTGGCTCGACGACCTGCTTGCAGATGCCAACCGCCCTGGTGGCAGGGCATTTTGAAGCGGGGTCAGGATGGACAGCCTCTGACCCACCGACTAGATTGTCACTCGTCCGAACGAATGAAAGGCTGTCTGTGAACCGCGACGAAGTACTCCAGGAGATCCACCAAATCGCCAAGGAGTTTGCCGCCTCCAGTGGTCGTACGGTGAATGAGAACAGCAGCAACTTCCTCGAAGCCTATGGATTCACCTCCCTGGACGCCCTGGAGTTCCTGCTTCTCCTCGAGGAGCGCTTCGGTGTGACGTTCGAGGACGAGGACCTCACCGAGGACACGCTCACGTCCGAGGACCGCCTCGCCGACTACGTCGTCGAACGTCTCGGCTGAGTCCCGGGGGACTCGCCACATGACACCCCCCAAGCTGACGGAAGTCGCCGAGGGATTCTCCGTGCACGCCGTGAGCGCGCTCGATGCGCGCTTTCTGTACCGCGAGATGTTCGAAGGCGGGACGTACGCGGGTATCTCCCTTCCCGACGAACCGTTCGTCATCGACGTCGGGGCGAACATCGGGCTCTTCACGCTCTTCGTGAAGCGGCGACGGCCCAAGGCGCGCATCGTGGCCTTCGAGCCGCTGCCCGAACTCGTCGCGGCCCTGCACGCCAACGTGGCGGAATTCGGCCTGCACGACGTGTCCGTGCACGAGACGGCGCTCGGGAGCGAGGAGGCGGCCGGGGTGTCCTTCCGCTACTACCCCCTGCTTCCCAGCAGTTCGACCCTGTACCCGCAGGATCAAGGGCAGTTGAGGGAACTCCTGGCCAGGAGCTTCCCGCCGCGGGTAGTGGAGCGGATGTTCCAGGGACGCGAGATCACCGTCACCGTCGACCGGCTCTCCCGCCACATCGGAACCGACCGCCCCGTCGACCTGCTCAAGATTGACGCGGTGGGCTCCGAACTGGAGATCCTTCGGGGTGTCGACGCGGACCTGCGCCCCCTGCTGCGCAACGTCGTCATCGACGTCCAGGACGTGCACGGCCGGGTCGGTGAACTCTGCCTTCACCTGCGGGAGATGGGGCTGGAGCCCAGTGTCCTCAAGCCGCCGATGGCGGACGGCGAGGACACCCTGAACCACCTGATCCACGCCGTGCGGCCGTGACACAACCAATCCTGCGCACTCGAAGAGGGGAAACACGGGGATGCTGACGCTCGGCCTGGGCGGGTCCAACCACGACTTCGCCGCATGCCTCGTCTCCGACGGCGTCATAGCCGCCGGCATCGAGGAGGAGCGGGTCCGCCGGGTCAAGTACTCGGTCGGAGTCAACTCGCTGTTCAACCAGTCGTGGCGGTACTGCCTCGACATGGCCGAGGCGCGCCTCGCCGACGTCGACGTCATCGTCGCCGACGACACACTCCTGGCACCCGCGTACTTCCCCTTCCGCAAGCGCATCCACCTGATCCGCCATCACATGGCGCACGCGGCCAGCACCTTCTTCCCCTCGCCCTTCGAGCGGGCCGCCGTCCTCGTGGTCGACGGAGCGGGCAGCCTGATCGACGACAAGGGCGTGGAGACCCTCACCACCGCCGTCGGCGAGGGCACCACCATCACCGAGCTGTCCAAGGTGCTCGGCACCGACTGGTCCACCGACGGCCTCAGCTCCCTGCGCGTGTACCAGGCCGGTGACAGCGACCACTCCCTCGGCTACATGTACAAGGCCGTGAGCAAGGCCATCGGCTTCGTCCTGTACGAGAACGAGTACGAGGGCCGGCACTGGTACCTGTCCGAGGACGGCAAGACGATGGGCCTCGCGCCCTACGGCACCCCCCGCTACTGCAAGGAATTCCGCGAGTACCTCACGCTGCTCCCCGACGGGGGCTACGAACTGCACCTCAAGAACGGCGGACTGCTCGACTTCATCGAGCACGCCCTCGACGGCTACACGGGCGAAGAACGCTTCGCCCGCGCCGCAGACCTGGCCTACGCCGCCCAGGACACGCTGGAGGAGACCCTTCTGCACGTGGCCCGGCGGCTCCACGCCGACACCGGACTCACCGACCTGTGCCTGGCCGGAGGCGTCGCGCTGAACTGCGTGGCCAACGGCCGCCTGCTGCGCGAGACCCCCTTCGAGAACATCTTCGTGCAGCCCGCCGCGGGCGACGGCGGCTGCGCCGTCGGCAACGCCTACTACGGCTACCACGTCATCGCCGGACAACCCCGCGAGGCGCCCGCCCGCACCGCCCAACGCCACGCCTACCTCGGCCGCACCTACGGGGACTCCGAGGTGCGGGCCGCCCTCGACGCCAGCGGACTGCCCTACCGCAAGGTGGACGAGCCCTCCCGGATCGGCGCCGAGCTGCTCGCACAGGGCAAGCTCCTGGGATGGTTCACCGGCGGGTCGGAGTTCGGGCCGCGCGCCCTGGGCCACCGCAGCATCCTGGCCGACCCGCGGCGCGCGGAGATGAAGGACATCATCAACGCCCGGGTCAAGCACCGCGAGCCCTTCCGGCCCTTCGCCCCGGCCGTGCTGCGCGAGCACGCCGCCGACTACTTCGACCTCGACATCGAGTCGCCGTACATGCTCATCGTGGCCCCCGTCCGGCCCGAGAAGCAGGGCGAGGTCCCGGCCATCGTGCACGTCGACGGGACCGCGCGGGTGCAGACCGTGACGGCGAAGGACAACGGCGCCTACCACGAACTGATCTCGCACTTCCACCAGTTGACCGGAGTACCGGTCGTGCTCAACACGTCGTTCAACGACAACGGTCAGCCGATCGTGGAGACACCGCAACAGGCCCTCGAGTTCTACGGCGGCAGCCGGCTGGACTGGATGATCATGGAAGACTACGTGGTGGCGCACTCGGCCGACGACCTGGACGCGTTGGCGTCGTCCGGATCGACGGCGACCGGCAGCCCCGCCACCGACTGACACCGACTGAGAGGGACGCACAGTGGCTCTGGCACTCGACGGTGGGCATCCGGTCCGCCGCCACGACTTTCCGGCCTGGCCGTACCATGACGACACCGAGCGCGCGGCGCTGATCCGCGCGGTCGACCAGGGCCAGTGGTGGCGAGTCGGCGGCTCCGAGATCACCTCCTTCGAGGCGGAGTTCGGCGAGTACCACGGCGGCACGACACTCGCCGTCACCAACGGCACACACGCCCTGGAACTCGGCCTGGAGCTGCTGGGACTGCAACCGGGCGACGAGGTGATCGTCCCCGCCTTCACCTTCATCTCCACCTCCATCGCCGTACAGCGCGCGGGCGGCGTCCCCGTCCCGGTCGACGTGGACCCCGTGACGTACTGCCTCGACCCGCAGACCCTGGACGCAGTCCGCACCCCGCGCACCCGCGTCGTCATCCCCGTGCACATGGCCGGGCACGTTGCCGACATGGACGCCATCGGCACCTGGGCGGCCCGGCACGACATCGTCGTCTTCCAGGACGCCGCGCACGCGCACGGCGCCGTCTGGTCCGGCCGGCGCATCGGCGACTTCGGTACGCTCGCCGCCTTCAGCTTCCAGAACGGCAAGCTGATGACGGCGGGCGAGGGCGGGGCGCTGCTGCTGCCGTCGGCGGAGCGCTTCGACGAGGCGTTCGCCCGGCACAGCTGCGGCCGGCCCATCGGTGACACGAGCTACGAGCACCTCACCCCGTCGTCCAACTACCGCATGACGGAGTTCGCCGGCGCGGTCCTGCGCGCCCAACTCGGCCGGCTCGCCGAGCAGAACGCGCGCCGCGAGAGCCGCTGGAAGACGCTGTCCGCCGCGCTGCGCGAGATACCCGGCGTGCTGCCGCAGGGCCGCGACCCGCGCTGCGAACTCAACCCGCACTACATGGCCATGGCCGCCCTCGACCC
The DNA here is from genome assembly GCF_033794725.1 of Streptomyces sp. ID05-39B. NCBI lineage: Bacteria > Bacillati > Actinomycetota > Actinomycetes > Kitasatosporales > Streptomycetaceae > Streptomyces > Streptomyces sp. ID05-39B. The sequence goes on from NZ_JARGEF010000010.1 coordinate 28,313, forward strand.
CGGCACCCACCCCGGGACCGACCGCGACCTGGTGGTCAGGGCGCTGGTCGCCGAGGGCATCCCCGCCTTCGTCAACTATCCGCCGGTGTACCGCACCAAGGCGCACGAGGCGCTGCGCGGCAACGGACTGCCCGACACCGCCGAACTGGCCGAGCGCAACCCGGTCAGCGAACACCTGGGCGCGCACGGCTTCTGGCTGCACCACCGGGTGCTGCTCGGCACGGACGCCGACTGCGCCGACGTCGCCGAGGCCGTGGCGAAGGTGCTGTCCGAACTGGCGGGGAAGAAGCGTTCCGCTTGATGAGGGTCGCCGTCGTCGGGCTGGGCTGGGTGGCCCGCGAGGTGTGGCTGCCGCGCCTGGTCAAGCACCCGGACTTCGAGGTCGTCGCCGTGGTGGACCCGCGACCCGAGGCCGTCGAGCGGGTCGGCGCCCTGGTGGCCGGCGCGCGGGTGTACGGCGGACACGAGGAACTGGGGCGCGGTGAGGCCGACCTCGTGTTCGTCCTGACCCCGAACCACACCCACGGCGCTCTCGCCGGCCACTTCCTGCGCCAGGGCCTCGCCGTCTTCCTGGAGAAGCCGACCGGCACCGACTTCGCCCACCTGCGGCACCTCGAAGAGGCGGCCCGCGACGGCGGGGGCCGGCTGCTGCTGTCCACCGCCGCCCGCCACCGCGCGGACGTCGGGGCGCTGGCCCGCCTCGTCGCCGACGGGGCGCTCGGCACACCCCGGCTCGCCGAGCTGAGCTGGGTCCGCTCCCGGGGCATTCCCGGCAGCGACTGGTTCGCCCGCCGCGAGACGGCCGGCGGCGGCGTCCTGGTCGACCTGGGCTGGCACGTCATCGACGCCCTGCACCACCTGTGGGGCGCCTCCGGCGTGCGCCACGCCACCGCCCTGCCCGGCAGCGACTTCCTCACCCGGGACGGCTGGGGCGCCGACTGGCACGCCGGCGCGGCCGTCCTGGGCACCGCCGACGTCGAGGACCAGCTCACCGCGCTGGTGGCCACCGAGCGATACGGCATGTACCTGCGCTTCGCCTGGGCGTCGCACGAGACGGTCGACCGCACCCGGCTGGTGCTGCACGGCACCGCGGGCACCGCCGAGCTGACCACGACGTTCGGATTCAGCCCCCGGCGCGTCCCCGAAGCCACGCTCACGCTGCGCCAGGAAGGCACCGAGCGCCAGGTGCCGCTGCCCCCGGCCGGCGTCGGTGACGAGTACGACCTGCAACTCGACGCGCTGCCCGCCGAACTGGCCCGCACCGACGCCACCGGCCGGGCCCTGCGCGAGGCCCGCGAAGCCCTGGCCGTGGTGGAGGCCTGCTACCGCGCCACGTCCGCCGACTGGACAGCACCGGAGACGAACTCATGACTGCATCCCTGTCCGAGCCCACGGCGCTGCGCTACGAGCCGCTGCGCGGCCTGGCCCTGTGGGGCGAGGAGGAGAAGGCCGCCGCACTGGACGTGCTGGAGAGCCGCTCCCTCTTCCGCTACTACGGTCCCGCGCTCCAGCGCCGCGTCGAGCGGTTCGAGGAGCGGTTCGCCGCCCTCCACCAGGCACCCCACGCGGTCGGCGTGTCCTCCGGGACCGCCGCTCTGACCTGCGCCCTGATCGGCCTGGGAATTCCCGAGGGCGCCGAGGTCATCGTGCCGTCGGCCACCTTCATCGGCTGCGTCAACGCCGTCGTGGCCGCACGCGGCATCCCCGTCTTCGCCGACATCGACGAGTCGCTCACCCTCGACCCCACGGCCTGGGAACAACTCGTCACCGAGCGGACCTTCGCGGTCATGCCCGTCCACCTGAACAACGCCGCCGCCGACATGGACCCCATCCTGGCCGTTGCCCGCAAGCACGGCATCCGGGTACTGGAGGACGCCGCCCAGGCCTGCGGTGTCAGCTACCGGGGGCGCCCGGTCGGCTCCATCGGCGACGCGGGCGCCTTCAGCTTCCAGGCGGAGAAGAACATCACCGCCGGTGAGGGCGGCGCCGTCGTCACGACCGACCCCGACGTCCACGACCGTGTGGTGCGCTACCAGGACCAGGGCGGACAGTTCACCACCTCGCGCAGCGGGGAGCGCGGTACCGCAGGCGAGGCGTTCCTCGGCACCAACCTGCGGATGACCGAGATCGCCGGCGCCCTGCTCTGCGTACAGCTGGAGCGGCTCACGCCGATGCTGCGGCGACTGCGCGACATCGCCCGCACCGTCCGCGAGGACCTCGCCGACCTGGAACTCGAGTGGCGGCGGCTGCCCGACGAGGAGGGCAGCGGCGGCGACCTCACGGTCCTGCTCGACAACCGCATGGCCGCCCGCCGGTTCGTCACCGCGCTCACCGCCGCCGGCATTCCCGCAGCCACGCTCTACTCGGGCCGCCTGGTCCAGCAGAACCCCGCCGTCCGGGCCGGCCGCACCCCCTGGGGCATCGCCTGGGACGCCACCGCCCGCCTGCGCGCCAGCGAGTCCGTCCTGGGCCGGTCCGTGACCGTCGGACTCGGCGCGACGATGACCGACGGCGACGTCGCCCATCTGGTGGCGAGCCTGCGGACGGCGGCCGACGCCGCCCGGAAGGGAGCCAACGGTGAGTGAACTTGGGCCGCGCGCCGTCGTCCTGGACCTCGACGGCGTACTCATCGACAGCATCCACGTGATGCGCAGGGCGTTCCAGCGCGCCTACGACCTCACCGTCGGCGACGGCGAGGCACCCTTCGAGGAGTACCTGACCCACCTCGGACGCCACATGCCCGACACCCTCGCGATCATGGGCCTGCCCGCCGGGATGTACGAGCCGTTCGTCGTCGAGAGCCGCAAACTGGTCCACGAGATCGAGCCGTGCCCCGGCGCCGCCGAACTGCTCACCGGACTGCGTGCGGCGGGCGTACCGACCGCCGTCGCCACCGGCAAGACCCACGGCCGGGCCGTCGAGGCCCTGGCCGCGACCGGCCTGCTGGACCTGGTGGACGCGGTGTGCGGCAGCGACGAGGTGGCGCACGGCAAACCGGCCCCGGACATCGTCCTGCTCGCCCTGGAGAAGATCGGCGCCGCCGCCGAGGGAGCCGTCATGGTCGGCGACTCCGCGCTGGACCTGCGGGCCGGCCGCGCGGCGGGCACCCGGACCGCCGCCGGCCTCTGGGGCCAGGGCGACCGCGCGGAACTCCTCGCCCACCAGCCCGATCTGGTGGCCCGCTCGTGCGCCGAGCTGGCCGCCCTCCTGCACCGCCCCGAAGGGACCCCCGCGTGAGCACTGCCCCCACCTCCCGTGACCTCCTGCTGCTCAACGGCCCCAACCTGGGCACGCTGGGCACGCGCGAACCCGGGGTCTACGGCACCACCACCCTCGCCGAGGTGGAGCAGGCGGTGGCCCTGCGGCTGTCCCGCGCCGGGTACGGACTGCGCAGCGAACAGCACGACGGCGAGGGCGAGTTGATCCGTGCGCTGCACAAGCACCGGGACACCGTCGCCGCGATCGTCAACCCCGGTGCCCTCATGATCGCCGGCTGGAGCCTGCGCGACGCCCTCGCCGACTACCCGGCGCCCTGGGCCGAGGTGCACATCTCCAACGTCTGGGCCCGCGAGTCCTTCCGGCACAACTCCGTCGTCTCCCCCCTCGCCGTGGGCGTCATCGCCGGCTTCGGCACGCACGGGTACGAACTTGCCGCGCAGGCACTGCTGCGGCGCCTGGAGCCGGCGGCGGAGGGCACGGGGAAGTGACAGCCCGGGACCTGTGGCAGGCGTTCTCCCGGACGGACCGGGACCCGGACGCCCTCGCGCTCGGCGACCTGACCCGCCGTGCGGCCGTCGACCGGGTGACGGAACTGGCGCAGCGACTGCGCGCCCAGGGCGTACGGCCCGGGCAGCCCGTCGGACTCCAGGGGCCCAACCAGCCCGAATGGGTGCTCGGCCTGCTCGCGCTCATTGCGGCGGGCGCCTGCCCCCTGCTGCTGCCGGCCGACTCGCCACCGGCGGAGACCCGCAGACTCCTGCGGACCGCCGGCGCCCGCCGGACCCTCGTCGTGGACCCCGACGGGACGGACTGGGCGGTGCTGACGGGGGAGAGCGAGGGAGCCGACAGGGGACTCGCCGCCGGCGAGACGGGCTCCGAGCCGGACTCCGAGCCGCCCGCCCACGCCCCCGGCACACTGCTGCTCGCCTCCTCCGGGTCGACCGGGACACCCAAGGTGGTCGCGCGGTCGCCGCGTTCCGTCCTCGACGAGGGCGTGCGCTACCACCGCGCGGGCCTGGCCCGGCCTGACGACCGCGTACTGCTGCCGCTGCCGCTGAGCCACGCCTACGCGCTCGGCTGGCTGGCCGGCGCGCTGGTGGCCGGGGCGCACGTGGACCCGGTGCCGCCGCGTGCCGTCGGCGCCGTCCACACGCGGCTGCGGGAGCGGGCCACGGTCCTGGTCACCGTGCCAGGCCTGGCCCGTGTCCTGGCGCGCCGCAGAGCCCTCGCCGACGACGCGCCCTTCCCCGCGCTGCGCCGGGTGATGGCCGGCGCCGGGTACGTGGACGCCGAACTGGACGCGCTGTGGACCGCCGCCCTCGGCGTGGGCGTCTCCCGCAACTTCGGCTCCAGCGAGACGGGCGCCGTGCTGTGGGGAGAGCCGGGCCTGCCGTCGGGAGCCGTCGGCCATCCGATGCCGGGCGTCCGGGTCGACCTGCTGGACCCCGAGGGCAGGCCCCTGCCCTGCTCGGGCGCGGCCCAGGGAGAACTCGCCGTCGTCCTGGAGGACGGCTCCACCCACCGCCTGCACGACCTCGCCGACCGCGACGAGCACGGCGTCCACCGCATCCTGGGCCGAGCCCGTCTCGGAGTGGTCCGGCGCGGAGCCCGCTGGGTCTCCACGCTGGAGGTCGAGTCGGTACTGCGGACGGCCCCGGGCGTCGCCGACCTCTCGGTCACGGCGACCGGCCCGGACGACTCCGACGACCAGGGCCTCACCGTCGAATACGTGCCCGCCGACCCCGAACTGGCCGCCCCACGACGGCTGCAGGCGTACGCCCGCGCCGAACTGGCCGCCTACAAGGTGCCCGACAGCTTCCAGCCCCGCTACCGGCTGCGCCGGTCCGCCGTCGGCAAGGTGCAGGCGGCCCCCGTGTACCGCCTCGCAGCCGCCCGGCCGGACACCCCGGCCGAGCAGGTCCTGGCGGCGGCCCTCGCCGAACTCGGCCTGCCGCCGCTCCTGGCCGGTGGCGCCGCCGCAGCCGACCTGGCCCGGACGGCGGGACTGCGCGCGGACGTGCTGTCGCCCGTGCTGGACACCGCCTGTGCGCTCGGGCTGCTGGCCACCGATTCCGACTTCGCGGACCCGCCCGACGCCGGGGTGCACCCCCCGGACGTCGTCCTGGCCGGCCGGGCACTGGCGGCCAGGGTGCGGGGGGACGCGGTGGACGAAGGGCCGCGACCGCCGGCCGCTCCAGCCGGACCTCCGCCACCGGACGCGGGCCTGCGCGCGGCTGTCGCGGGGTTGCTCGCCGAGGCCGCCGTCGACGGTACGCCGCTGGAGATCGGCGACGGCGGTGTTCCGCAGTCGGCCGACGCGCAGTACGGCGCCTGCGTGGTCGTCGGCGGCGTCCACGGCCCTGCGGCCCGGCTCGGCTCACTGGCCGCACTGCTGAGGCCGCAGGGCCTGCTCGTGGTGGCCGACACCTTCGTGTCCGACCCGCTCGCCCTCACCGACGAGACCAGCCGTACGACGGTCGTCCGCTGGCTGGTCGACGGGCACCTGCACTGGTGGACTGCGCAGGAACTGCGGGCGGGGCTGGAGGCGGTGGGCCTGCGGGTGGAGGAGATCCGTGCTGCCGAGCAGGCGCCGTACACGATCCTGACCGCCCGGAAGACGTCATGACCGGCACGTACCCCTGCACGGACACCGGTGTGGCGTCTCGGCTGCTGGCCGTGGACATCGGCGGTACCAAGGTCGCCCTGCGCGCGATGGCCGCCGGGGTGGCCGTCCACGAACGCACCGTCCGGTGGCCCGCCGACGGTGACGCGGCGAGCCAGTCGGATCTCCTGGAGGCGTCCGTGGCCGACGCGGTCGCCGCGCTGGGAGGAGCCCCTGTCCGCATCGGCGTGGCGGCGGCCCCCAACGTCGATGCCGACGGCTACGTCGTGAGCTGGCCCAACCGGCCCGACTGGGTGGGCCGTTCGTTGTGCGCGCCCTTCGCGGGCAGCGGCGCCGAGGTCCTGTTCGGCGACGACGCGACGCTCGCCGGGCTGGCCGAGGCCCGCGCCACGGGCAGTCGGGACCTGGTCCACCTGGGCATCGGCACGGGCGTCGGCGGCGGTGTGGTCAGCGGCGGCCGACTGGTGACCGGCGCCTGGGGCACGGCGGGCGAACTGGGCCACCTGGTGGTCGAACCGCAGGGACCGCGGTGCAGGTGCGGCACGCGCGGCTGCCTACAGGCCGTGGTCTCCGCCGAGGCGCTCGCCGCCCACGCCGGCGCTGCCCGTGGACTGCCCACGACGACCGCCGAGTTGGTGGCGGGCGTGGAGCGGAGCGAACCCTGGGCGGAGCACACGCTCGACCACGCGGCCGAACAAATCGCCCGCGCGTTGCGGATCCTCGTGGAGCTGGTCCAGCCCGCGCGCGTGACCATCGGCGGCGGCCTCGGAGCCGCGCTCGCGCCCCTGCCCGGCCGGGTCGCGCGGCGGCTGGCGGATACGGCCCGCCCGGGTCGGCCGCTCCCCGAGGTCGGGCCGGCGGTCCACGGTCCGCACTCCTCCCTCGCCGGCGCCGTCCTGCTCGCCGCCCAGGGCCCGAGCCTGCTCGGCGGGGAGCACCTGTTCCACGAGAGGAGCGCGACATGAGCGGGCCGGCGGCCAGCGTGGTCATCCCCACCCGTGACAAGGCGGACAGTCTGCGGCTCGTCCTGACCTGCCTGGCCCGGCAGGTGTGCCCGCGGTCCCACGAGATCGTGGTCGTCGACGACGGCAGCACCGACACCACCGCCGACGTCGTGGCGGCCGCCGCCGAACGGCTGCCCGTGCGCACGGTACAGGGTCCGCGGGCGGGCCGCGCCGCCGCACGCAACGCGGGTGCGGCCGCGGCCCGCGGCGGCCTGTTGCTCTTCCTGGACGACGACATCCTGCTCCCGCCGACAGCCCTGGCGGCCCACGTCACCGAGCACAGCGCCGGAGAGCCCGCCTGCGTCCACGGCCCCGTCCGCGAACTCCCCGGCGCGCGACGCATGGTGGCCACCGCACCGCACGAACTCCTCCCCGATCCCCACGCGGCGGCGATGAGCGGCCGGTTCGGGCGCACGGTGGCGAACGCCCTGGAAACCCTGGTGACCCGTATGGCCGAAGGTGAACTGGAGCCGGTGGCACCATGGTTGACCTGCATCGGGGCCAACACGTCCATGCCGTACGAGCTGTGGGAGCGATCCGGTGGCTACGACGAGACCTTCGGTACGACATGGGGGTGCGAGGACCTCGAACTGGGGCTGCGGCTCTGGTCGTCGGGGGCCGGGATGCGCCTCGCGCCCGCCGCGCCGGGCGTGCACCTCACCCATGAACGCGCCGACCGCTGGGAACAGCACACCGTGAACCTCACCCGGTTCACCCAGAAGCACCCCGTGCCCGCCGTACGCGCCCTGCCGGAACTGCTCGGCCCCTCGGGCAACACCCGCAGGTACGTCGAGGCCGTACGCATCCTCGAAGAGAGCACCCTCCCGTGACCCACCACCCACCGGCCGATCCCACCCCGCTGCCCCTGTCCTCCCGCCAGGACTGGTGCTGGGAGTGGACCCGCAGCTACACCGCAGACTCCCCGCCGATCGAGTCGTCCGAGACGCTCCTGTTCCGGGGCCCGCTCGACACGGGAGCGCTGGGCGACACGCTGGCCGAGATCGCCACCCGCCACGAGGCCCTGCGCCTGCACCTCGCCGCGGACATCAAGCCGGACCCGTCGGCGGCCTGGCCCGGACAGGCACTGCGGGAGGCGCCGGGGCCGCTGGACACCGTACGGATCGGGCCGCAGGAGAGTACGGCGGAGGTGACAAGGATCCTCACCCGGCCGCTTGATCCGACGGACCGCATGATGCGCACGACCCTGGTGAGCACGGGCGACGAGGAGCATCTCCTCGTCGCACAGTTCCACCACCTGATCTTCGACGGCACGTCCCACCTCCTCTTCCGGGACCTGCTCGCCCACGGCTACCACGAGCGAGTGGCACCCGGCCACGGTGCCGCCAAACGCCGTACCGACCCGGTGAGTTACACCGGACTCATCAGCCGGGAGCAGGCACCCGAGGCCCGCGCGGCCCTGCGCGGGCGGATAACCGCCCTCGCTGGGGAACTGCGGGCCCACGGCGCGGCGGACCCGCTGCCGGGCGATGCCGGGGCGGTCGTCGCCGAGGCGGAGTTCGGCTCCGTACCGCTGACGCTGACGGCCGAGCGGACCCGGCTCCTGCTGCGGCGCGCACGAACCGAGCGAGTCACGCTCCACACCCTCCTGCTGGCGGCGCTCAGCCACGCCGTCTCCACGGAGTACGAGCGGGACCGGCTGCTGGGTTCCGTCTACACCCATGGGCGGACCTTCCTCGGGGCCCGCGAGACGCTCGGCCTGTTCAGCAACGTGGTCCCGGTGCCGCTCGAGACGGGGCACCAGTCCCCGCCCGCGTTCCTCAGGGCCGTCCACGACAGCGTCCAGCGGGCCTCGAACTCCGCCGACCTGCCGCTCAGCGAGATCGCCGCCCAGATCATGGACCGCCCGCCGGGCGACGGGGCGTACTACCGCAGCGCTCTGGCCCACCTCGAACTGCGACTGAGCGGAGTGACCGGCTGGCTGCCGGAGGAGCCCAACCGCCCGCTGCCGTTCCCGCCCGGCCTCGACGTGACCCCCCAGGCCCTTCACCCCGACCACCCGCTGCCGGTCTTCGCCGGCGCCGAGCAGGCGCTCGCGTGCGCCAGCACCCTCTTCGCCGACCTGGAGATGGCGGACGGCGCCCTCACCGGCTCGCTGTGGTACGAGAACCATTACCACGACGCCGCACGAGTGGCCCGGGTGGGCAGGATATTCGGGCGATTCCTCCAACGACTGAGCGAGCAGGGCGATCTGTGAAGGCCTGACGGAATCCGATACCGAGAGGGGACATTGCCGAAGAATTACCGGCTATCGGGAACCAACTCGACTCTGGGGCAAGCCTTGTTGACGGGAGATCACCTGGCCTGAAATCATTCCCCTGCCATCGACCCCGGTGGCAGAGGAACCCTCCTAAAAGATGGGAAGTCGAGATGACCAAGGTCAACTCCGTAAGCCTCGCCCTGATCAACCTCGAGCAGCTGCGCCGCCAGGCCGCCGCCGAGGCCAAGTAAAACCACCGACGAGTGCCGCACGGGGAGAGTCACGATATCCCGTGCGGCACTCGGCGCACCTTTGGGCGACGGAGCACATGGACCAGCGGAGTGGAAGTGCGTACGCCACGGAGTTGAGCCGGCAACAGCAACGGCTCTGGGAAGTGGAACGCCTTGTTCGAGGAAGCGCGCTGCTGCATACCGGTATTGCGCTCCGCCTTGATGGAATGCTCGACGAGAAAGGGCTTTCTCGTGCCGTCAGCACCGTCTTTCGGCGCCATGAACTACTCGACACGGGCTTCCGTGCGGACGGTGAAACGCTGATCCTCGGGCCGGCCGAGCACCACGAACCGCGCGTCCTGCACCGCCCGGACCTGTCTGCCGACCGGGCCGAGCACCTCGCCGAGATACGCCGAGCGGCGGCCGCGGCCCACGCGGAGATCTTCCCCCTCGCCGGCGAGCCCCTGGCGCGCGCCACCCTGACCGTCCTCGGCGGCGACAGCGCCGTCCTGCTCCTCACCTTCCACCGGCTCGTGATGGACCTGTTCTCCCTGCACCAAGTGGTGACGGACCTCCAGGATGCCTATCTGCGCGGCCCCGCCGAGCCGCCGGCACCGGCCGACCGGTACTCGGAGATCCTGGCCTCGCGCGAGCATCGCAGGCCCCGCGACTGGGAGTTCTGGCGCACCGAACTGTCCGGGTTCCCCACGCCGTGGATCGGGGAGCGGCGGCCGGAGCCGGACTGGCTGCCGGACGGTGCCGAACTGCGCATCCCCCTCGACCCCGACCTGAGCGGACTCCTGCGCGCGAACGCCCGCGACGCGCGCTGCACACCCACGGTGTTCGTCACCGCCGCGGTTGCGCGCCGGGTACTGGAACGCTCCGGTGCCGCAGACCTGGTCCTGGCCACCATGTCCGCGAACCGCATGAACTCCGACGCGGTGGGTCCGCTCGCCCAGGCCGTCCTCGTCCGCGTCGGCCCCTCGGCTCCGCTCGGTGGCGATGGGGTACTCGCCCAGGTGCGGCGGGGGCTGCGTGAGGGAATGGCCCACCAGGGAGTGGAGTTCGAGGAGATCGTCGATCTGCTCACCGACACGATGGGCGTGGCGCGCGACGACCTGGCTCCGCTGAGCGTGAGCGTGACCGACGACTCCTGGCTGAGTTCCGTGGCGGGGCTCGCCTTCACCCCCTTCGGCCTGGAGGCGGACGATCAGGGCGAAGGACAGGACGAGGAAGGCGCCGGGCCGGTTGTCCGCCCGTCCCAGCTGGACGTGGAGCTGAACCTGTCCGGCGCCCAACCCCAGTTGGTCCTCACCTACGACCGCAGGTGCTTCGGCGAGGAGTGGTGCCAACACTTCGCGGCCGACCTGCTGACCGACCTGGCAACCGGCCGGGACTGACCGGACGGCCCGCCCGGCCTGCCAGCCTTCGCCTCGTCAGCCTCGTCAGCCTCGTCAGCCTCGTCAGCCTCGTCAGCCTCGTCAGCCTCGCCTGTCAGCCCACCCGGCCCGTCAGCCCACCCGGCCCGCCGCCTCGCCCGGTCAGGCCGACGAGCCACGGGTGCGGTCGATCGACTCCAGACCCAGTCGTCGTACGTCCCCGAAGCGCGCCTCGTTGAGGAGCGCGGTCATCAGCGTGACGTCCAAGTCCTCGATGTCGGGGGCGGACTCCGCGGCCAGCGAGGCGATCCTGGCCGCGTCCATCGAGGTACCTCCGGCGTCGTAGAAGTCCGAGTCCTCCTCCGGGAGGAAGCCGAGCACGTCGTGCCATGCCTGTGCGAGGGACGCCGCGAGTCCGTCGAGTCCGTTCGGACTTTGCTGCGTCGCCGAGGTGTCCACATCCGCCATGGGGTGAACATAGCGCAGCCGGTTCACCCCCTTCGCGGTTTTGCCCCGGTGCGGTGCGACCGTGGCGCGTACCTCCTGTCCGGGCGTTGCGGGGTTGGGTCACACTCCCGGCCCGTGCCCTCCGCGCGGACGTCGCAGCGGCGCCACTCCGCCACCGTGGCGGGCGTGTCGGGGCCCTGTCGCGCAGACCACGTGCCGGTGCGGCGTCATGACGAACCTGTGCCCGGGCAGGGCGGCAAGCAGCAGCCGGTGTACCTCCGGCGGACCGGATGGCCGCCGCGACTGTCCGGGGACCAGGTAGGCCGTCAGACGGGGACTGCCGGTGGTGCCGGAATTCGAGGAGGAACTCGACGGACCGGGGCGAGAGGGCCTGTGCGAGCAGCACCTGCACCGCGGCCGGTTCGACCCAGCAGCCGTCCACGAGGATCGACGCAAGGAGAAGGTGTCCGTGACAGCAGGAGCGTAGTTGAGTGATCACCCGCGTCTCAAGGTTGGGGTCAGGTCCGCCAACTGCCGTACCGGGCAGGGCGGGAAGCCGGTGGAATGAGAATTCCTCGTGGAGCCGCTGAACGCCTGATCCGACTCACGTACTCTGTCCGGCGTGTGATCGACATGTACACGGCAGTGTGTGGCGCTGTCGCGCCGGGCGGGCCGAGGGAGGAGTGGACGGATGAGTCACGCAGGTGGTCCGGGAACGGACCCGACGGGGGGCGTGCGATGACCAAGGGTCTGGCGGCTCGACTCCCACTGGACCTGCTGCGCGAGCGCAACCTACGACGGTTGTTCGCCGCGCAGGCCGCTTCGGTCCTGGGCAGCAGCATGATGCCCATCGCCCTGTCCTTCGCGGTGCTGGAGCACGGCGGCGGGGCGAGCGGGGTGGGCCTGGTGCTCGGCGCGCAGACCGCGCCCCTCATCATCTTCCTGCTGGCCGGCGGTGTGCTCGCGGACCGGTGGGGCCGCCGGATCACCATGATCGGCAGCGACCTCGTCCGCGCGGCCATCGAAATCACCGTGGTCGTCATCCTGTTGACCGTGGGCATGCCGCTGGGCGGCTTCGTGGCGTTCGCTGCGGTACTCTCCGTCGCCGCCGCCTTCTTCCACCCGGCCTTCCACGGGTTCGTCCCGGAGGTCGTCCCCGAAGACCGACTCCAAGAGGCCAACGCCCTTGGTTCCACGCTCAATTCGATCGGTTCGCTGCTCGGACCCGCCGTCTGCGGCGCACTCGTGGTGTGGACCGATCCGGCCTGGGTCATCGCCATCGACGCCGGCACCTTCCTGGCCAGCGCGCTGTTCCTGGCCGGAGTGCGTACCTCGTCCGCCAAGAACGCCGTTCGCGAGGGTGAGAGCTTCACGGAGCAACTGCGGCATGGCTGGCGGGAGTTCAGTTCCCGCACGTGGTTGTGGTCCCTCCTCGCCTACACCTCGCTGGCGTGCACCTTCGTCCTGGGGCCGGTGATGGTGCTCGGTATCGCCTTCGTCGGCGGCAAGGAGAACGGCGCCGCCCAATGGGGCACCGTCATGGCCGCGCAGGGCGTCGGCTCCCTCCTCGGCGGGCTGGTGGGAATGCGCGTGCGATTCCGCAGACCGCTGCTGGCGTCGGTGTTCTGCACGTTCGGCCTGGGCGCCTTCGCCGCCCTTCTCGCCCTGCGCGCACCCGTGTACGTCCTCGTCGTGGGCTCGCTGCTGTCCGGCGCCGGCTTTGCCCTGCTGCACATCCTCTGGACGAGCAGCCTCCAGGCCGATGTGCCGTCCGAGGCGATGTCCCGCGTCAGCGCGTACGACGGTGTGGCGAGCGTGCTCTCCATGACCGTGGGCTACTGGTGGGCTGCCCCGGCCGCAGCGGAGTTCGGCGCCACACCGTTGTTGTGGTTCGGCGCGGTGTGGACCGTGGCGAGTGCGGCGGTGATGCTCACGCTGCCGCAGATCCGCCGGTCCGCGCCACGAGCGGGGGAGGACGCGGACAGCGGCGTTGTCGCTCAGGAGTCTCGGGAGACCTCGACGGCTCACTGAAAGGGGTGGGGGGCGGGGTGCGTGAACCGGGTCGATGGACCGCCACACGCCACGTCCAGGGAGCACATGGAGCGGTTGCCGGCCGCTGCGGCACGGGCGCAGGGCTCGGCCAAGGGGCCGCGGGCGGCGGCCTTCCAAGGTCTGAGCGACGTCACCTACGCGCCGCTTGCCGGCGTGCGCCGGGCAGGGGGAGCAGATCACGAGGCAGGAGTGGGCAGCGTGTGCGCTGCCCACTCCCGCATGTGTCGGTGCCGCTGAACCGTGACTCGCGCCTTGCCCCATCGGTGAGTTGAAGGGAGCCGCTCGTGCCCGGCTGGGCGGCGGGAACCGGTGGCTCGGGCCGGCCGCTCGTCGGGGACGTCATGGGTGGTGGCCCACAGCGGAGAGCCGGACCGGATCTCGACGGTCCAGCCGCGTCCCTTGAATGCGGGTGTGCAGGGGGCTGCCGTAGTGCTCGGTGGCGATGGAGCTGACCGCCCACGCGAACTCGTGGGCCGCGTGCGCGGAGGCGTTCTCGACTGTCGTGTACGGCTCGTCTGCGGTGGCCGAGGGCCCCTGCCCGTGGGTGGGTGGTCCTCGAGGCGGGGTACACCTCCGGTCGCGCTCGACCGGAGGCGCGTGGTGCGGGGCGGCACCACACCGGCCGACGATCCGGTGGTCCGCACTGCATCCGTATCCTCAACACCGCGGAATCCTCAGGCTGTTGCTGTGAACCTTCCGACGGCTCACGCAGCCGCCGACACCCGCCGGCAGACGGATTTCGCTCGTTGCCTTCCGCCTCGGGGCTGTGGCAGCATCTGACCGCGTCAATGGGGGAGGGCGCAATGGCACTGGGTGAGGAATTATCCGTACTGGCCGGGGAAGTTCGTCCCTTCCCCGATGATCTGTACGGCGTCTTCGGCCGCACCGCGCAACGGCACCCGGACCGGCCGGCCGTCCGCGAGGGCGGCGAGGTGACCACCTACCGAGTGCTGCGGGATCGGTCCGAGGAGCTGGCGGGCCGCCTGCACCGTAGGGGAGTCCGCCCCGGAACGGCGGTCGCCGTGCATCTGGAGCGCGGGGCCGACGCCGTGGCCGCCCTTCTCGCGGTGCTGCGGCTGGGAGCCTCGTACGTACCGCTCGACGTGCACCATCCGCCCGAGCGGTCCGCTGCGGCACTGGCCGCCAGCGCGGCCGGCGTGCTCGTGGCCGACGGGGATGCCCCCTTCGCCGGGGCCGAGGCGGTCGACATCGGCCGGGTCGAGGAGGCCGGACCCCCGCCGCAGGACACACCGGCGCCCGGCCCCGAGGACCCCTCGTACGTCCTGTTCACCTCGGGCTCGACGGGAGAGCCCAAGGGCGCGAGGATCCCGTACCGCACGCTCTCCAACTTCGTCTCCTGGCTGTGCCGGACGTCGAACGTCACCGTCGGCAGCCGCAGCACCCAGTTCTCCCGGGTCAGCTTCGACGTCTGGTTCACGGAGGTCCTGGGGACGCTCTGCACCGGCGGCGAGCTGGTGGTGGTCGAAGAACGGCGCAGGGCCGACGTCGAGTACCTGGTCCGTTTCTGCGGCGAACAGCGCATCGGGCGTCTGTTCCTGCCGTTCGCCGCGCTGCGGCCCTTCGCCGAGTGGGCGCAGCACAAAGCGGTGCGGCTGCCGGCCCTGACCGAGATCAACACCGCGGGCGAGCAGCCGCACGTCACCGAAGCACTGGAGCGCCTCGTCCGCGGCGCCTCTCCGACGCTGCGGCTGGCGAACCAGTACGGTCCCACGGAGACCCACGTGGTGACGGAGTCCGAGTTCTTCGGCGACCCGGCCCGGTGGCCGCGGATTCCGCCGGCCGGGCCCGCCATCGACAACTGCGTCGTCGCCCTGCTCGGTGCCGGCGGCGAGATCGTCCCCCTCGGCGAGGAGGGGGAGGTGTGCGTGGCCGGCGTACCGGTCGGCCTCGGCTATCTCCGGCCGAACGGGACCGCACCGCGCACCGGCTTCGGCCCGATCGAGGCGCTGGACGAGCCCTGGGGCTACCGCACCGGGGACATCGGCGTGATCGAGGACGGCCGGCTGGTCCTGCGCGGGCGCGGGGACGACCAGGTGAAGATCAGCGGGCACCGGGTGGAACCCGGCGAGATCGAGGTCCTGGCCGGACAGGCAGCGGAGCTCGCCGAGGTGGCCGCCGTCGCTGTCGACACCCCCGGCGCGCCCCGCACCATGATCCTGTTCGCGGCACCGGCGCCTGGTGCCGCCGTGGACCCGGTCGCGCTCCGTGCCCGCCTCGCCGAACGGCTGCCCGCCGCCGTCGTGCCGAGCCGGGTCGTCCTGACCGGCCGCCTCCCGCGCACCAGCACCGGGAAGGTCGACCGCAGGCGGCTGGCGCTCGATGCCGCCTCCGGTCCGGACCACGGACGGCCGCTGCCGTCCCTCACGGGCGACGAGGCGCGGATCGCGGCCCGCCTGGCGCGCGTGCTGGGCGTGGCCGGCGCGGACGCCACCGACTCCCTCCTCACGCTCGGCGGCGGATCGCTGCAGGGGATGAGTCTGATGACCGAACTGGCGCGGGAGTTCGGTGCCACACCCGGCATCGACCGCGTGCTCGCCGGAGCGACCGTGGAGCAACTGGCCGCGGATCTGCGGGCCGGTGACTGGTTCGCCGACGCCGCACCCGAACTGCCGCACCCGCCCCACCCGCCGGACGCCGCCGAGGAGATCCCGGCCTCTCCCGTCCAGCAGGAGATCTGGCTGGCCGACTACTGGCTGGACGAACCCGCCGCCTACAACGTGGCCGTCGTCCTCGATGCGCAGGGTGCCCTCGACCCGGGCCGGGTGCGCCATGCCCTGGAGCGGACCGTCGCCCGGCATCCCGCCCTGCGCTCGGTCCTGCGCCGCCGCAACGACCGCATCCTCGTCCACACCCTGGACGACCGCCACGCCCACCTGGAGATCCACGGCGTCGGACCACAGGAGGCCGCCGCCACGGAACGGGCTTTCGTGGACCGCCCGTTCGACCTCGGGGAGGACCTGCCGGTCCGGGCGGCCCTGCTGCGGCAGGAGGAGCGCGACCGGCTGGTCCTCGTGTTCCACCAGCACGCCGTGGACGTGCCCGGAGTGCAGACGGTCGTCGACGACCTGGCACGCTGGTACGGCGACCCCGGCGCCGAGGCACCCGAGGAAACGATCAGGCCCGACGCCTGGCTGCGCCCCGCCGACGCCGTCACGCTCGACCATTGGAGGAGAACGCTCTCCGGCGTGACCTCGGACCACCTCACCTGGCTCCAGCGCGAGGACGCGAGCCCGTCCGGACAGGTCGTACGGCGTCGGCTCGACGTCCCGCCCGCCCTGCTGGACGCGCGGCACAACACGTCCGAAGGGACGTCCTTCGCCAGGATGCTGGGTTCCTTCGCGCACGCCGCGCAGGCGGCCGGGGCACCTGACACGTTCGTCGTCGGCGTCGTGACGACCCGCCGCACGCCGGGCGTTTCACCCCTCGTCGGCTGCCACCTGGGGCTGCTGCCGCTGCTGTTGAAGCCCGGCGCCACGGTGTCGGACACCGTGGCCGGCACGCGTGAGGCGCTGGCGACCGCCCTCACCCACCGGCAGATTTCCGCGGGCGAGGTGAGCGACGCCCTCCCCGAACGAGCCCGGCTCGCGGTCACGTTCGGGTTCGACGACAGGGAGACGCGGGAGGTCGACCTCGGTGGCGTCCGCTGCGTCCTGCGCCATGTCCACGCGAACGCCCTCCAGTTCCCCCTCGCTGTCACACCGTGGACGAGTCCACTCGGGCACGCCGGCATCGACGTCGCCTTCGACGAGGGCCTCTATGCCCCCGGCACGGTGGACTCGCTGCTCACTGGCTGGTCCGCACTCCTCGCAGGCCCCACCACGGCGGAACCCCGATGAGCTCGCTGTCCCTCAAAAGGGGTCGCGTCCTTCTGCGGTTCGGCGGCCAACCGGGGCCGGGTACGGTAGCAAGGGTGCCGGGGCCCGCGTCTCCTCGGCCATCACGTCGACGATCCGCCCGCCCGCCCGCCGACCGCGGCGATGACCGAGCCGAGGACAACTGCGCGTGATCGGGATGCGGCGCCAGGGCGCTGAGGGTCGGCCGAGGTTCCCGGTTGCGGCGCGGGCACGCGACCAGGAAGCAGGCCGCGTGCGGCGGCACAGCACAGGCCGGCTCGGCGGCCGACCACGACGACAGCATCCGACCGCCGTTGCAGCCGTACCGGTGCGGCAGTAGCGCAACCGGGAACGACTGCGGGGTCGGCGGCCCGCCGGGAACGAAGTGGTGGGCCGCTGGTTCCGTCGGCCCTGTGCGGCAGATGGATCAGGTCGAAGGAACCGGCGAGCCGGCCCGCCGGCCGCCGCCTCCACGCGAGCCCCGCCGCCGTGGTCGCTAACTGCGGTCGATGACCGCGCAGATGCCGGCCACGCTGAGATTCGTCCTGAGGTCCGCGGGTGCGAACTCCACCGCGAACAGCGTCTCGGCCTCGTCCAGGATGTGCAGGATCTTGAGGCTGTCCACGCCGAGTTCCGTCAGGTCGCGGTCCAGCTCGGTCGGCGCGAAGCCGAGCAGTGGTGCGATCACCTCGTCGATCAGCCGCCGCTCGGTGAGGCTCGGTTCCACGTTCATCGTGACCAACTCTCCGTCTCTTGCAGGCAAGCATGATGGAGTCGGGCGTCCACCAAGTCGTGTACGCCGACGAGTTGTTCGTGCGTCCCCCGGTGGACGACGCGTCCGGCGTCGAACACTACAACGTCCCCCGGCAGCCTGGGCGTTGGAGAGCCGACGCGCGACGGCGACCGTCGAGCGTCCGGTGGGGGAGGGGAGACCCTGTCGAGGGCTCGCTGGAGCCACACCTCGGTGGCCGCTTCCACGACGCTCATCCCCTCGTCCAGGACGAGGAGATCCGGATCCGCGACATACGCCCGGGCAAGCGCGACGATCGTTGGCCTGCCCGATCCGGCCTGCCCGATCCGGTGGGCCCGACAAACGCGACCGTACGAACCGGCGGGCACCTCGAAGCTGACGTCCCGGGCGCCACGGCGCCAGCTCGGGCTACTCCTTCAGGGGGTCGTCGCTCGTCGCATAGAGTGCCGTCGCGAGGGTGTCCACGGTGCTCGTCGCACAACGATCTCGGACGCCCGCGTTCTCGTCCGCGCAGGCACCCCTTGGACCACACCGCCAGGAGGAACCGGTGTCCTACCCGCAACTGTTCACCCCCGAGGAGAAGCTCGCCGAGGCGAAGAAGCAGCTGAACCTCCCGCGTATCGTCGTGATCTGCGGCTCCACCCGCTTCATGACCGAGATGACCGAGGCCGATCTGCGGGAGACCAGAGCCGGACGGATTGTCGTCAAACCGGGCTGTGACATGAAGTCGCCGCACGAACTCTGGTCCGATCCGGTCGAGGCCGAGCAGCTGAAGGTTCGCCTCGACGATCTGCACCGGGCGAAGATCCGGCTCGCCGACGAGGTGCTCGTAGTCGGCGACTACATCGGAGACAGCACCCGAGCCGAAATCGCCTACGCCCGGTCGCTGGCCAAGCCCGTGCGGTTCACGCACCCCGAAGTCGACCCTGACGCCTGAACCGCCCGCTGCCAGAAGGCCGCGGCCGAGCAACTGGCCACCGGACAGCGTCGGCTCGGCGGAGGCCGGTCAATCCTCGCCGGCGCTAGCCACGGCCACGCGTGAACCGGGTGAACGCGGCATCCACGGGCCAGTCGACATCGCCGTTCGCGGCGGTCAACAACAGGTCGTTGACCCCGCACAGGACGGCGTGCATCGTCTCGGCGTCGACATAGCGTCCATTGCCGAACATACGGCCCCGTACGGTGTCTCCGTCCGAATCCAGGAACAGACCGAACCGCAGCCTCGTCGACGGCACCGGCGCGACCGTCTCGCAGACCGACTCACCGTCCGCGAGCCGGGCGACCCTGCGGTCGTACGGCAGAGGTTCGTCGTAGCCCATGAAATTGACGAAGTGGTCCACGGAGGTGCCACACTCCTCGGTCACGTCCGGGAACATCGCGTCGAGCGCCGACAGGTCGTAGCTGCTCGTCCGGTACGTCAACAGGAGTGCGGGCCAGATGCGGGTCACCATGTCGTAGAACGACGTGCCCGTTTCCACCGGTACCAGTCCCTGCTGGGCCAGGGGACCGACGTGGTCCTTGGTACGGGGGTCCTTCCGGTTGGAGCACGTCAGGATCATGCCGAACCGGTCGAGGCGCTGCACCCAGGCCAGGGCAGCGGCGCCGGCGGCCACGAAGACGGCGGAAGGCCTGACATTCAGCTTGGTCGCGATCGACTGCGCGCGCGTCCCCAATCCCTTGGCATACAGCTCGACGGCCGGGAATCCGGGCTCCGGAGAGTTGTCCACGGTGGTCCGGAAGAGCGATCGGGGCGCGCTCTCGAAGCCGGATCGCCATCGGCGCAGCGTCGTCTCCAGGCGCGCCTGTCCCTGCGGCGACTGCTCTTCGGCGGCCTGGTCCAGTGGTTGATGGGCGATCAGGGGAAGGCGTCGCGAGTCGGTTCCATCGAGCAGTGCGCGGAAGTCGCGCTCGAGAATGCGCATGGACGTGCGATCGATGACGAGATGCGACAGTGCGCCAGTGAGCCATCTGGGCCGGCCGTGCTGAACGACCAGCGCCAGCCTGGCGTGAAACTCCGGACCGGCGACGAAGCCGCGTGACGACGCCTCGCACATCAACTCCCGGGCCTCGGCCAGGCCCGACCGCGTACCGGCCTTGACCACGGGCACCCGCACAGAGCCCTCCCTCACCACCGCCTGACGCAGCGAGCCGTCGCCATCACCGTCGGGGAGGAACGCCGTTCGTAGTCCTTCGTGTCGCTCGACGAGCGCACCCAAGGACGTCAACACTTTGGTGAGGGGCAAGCTGCGCGGCAAGCTGTAGAGGAATGGTTCATTGAATCGGTGGTCGTGCGGTCGGTTGGCGAGGACCGTTTCCCACTGCTCTCGCTGACCCCAAGTCGTCGGTCCGGCATCGCCACGGTGACTCTGGAAAGTCAACTCGTGCATCTATGGCACCCCGTCTCTCAGAATCCGCCTCGAACCTAGCAACGGCCCGATGTGAAAATCAACGGCGATGATCGATGCGTCGTGCCGTACCGGTCGCGTCGAACGCACTCTGAGCCACCGATGACCACAACCAGACACAAGAAGCGCTGCAAGCGCGCGGCCCGGCTGCGCGGGCTCCCGCAAGGACGCCATCGTCGCCGCCCATCTGCGGCGCTTCATCGACGAAGCCCCGCGGCCCGCCGCGGTGCGGCTGGCGCGGGTAGGGACCTCGACGCGCGGGCGCGCAAGAGCCGGGCGAGGAAGACGAGCCGGGCCAGAGGGGCTGCGTTCGCCTCCGCCGACGCCGGCACCCTCCATCAGCACAGCAGCGGCCCGTCGGCCGCGGACCTCCAGCCGGCCGGCTCCAAGCGGTGGGGTGCGCAGACGGCGCCGGACATGTGGACCGCGTCGGCGCTGATCGGCGCGTGATGGACCGGTGCGCGCCGTGCCGGCAGTCCCTGGCGGACGAGCTCCTCGAGGAGGAAGCTGTCGTCCTCGCGGTGTTGGCCGGGTCCGTCTACACCTCAGCGCCGCCGCTCCGCCGGCGGCCGGCCACGTCTTCCCCGCCCTGAAGATCCTCAAGGGGCCCGTCGGGCGGCTGCCGTCCGGAGTGAACGGCGAGGGCAGGCGCGGGTCCAACGCTTCCGCCGTGTCGGCACACTCAGCCTGCCGTGACTGTCGGACGGACTGACGAAGTCGCCCCGTTTCCAGCGGACGTCGGGTCACGACCGGACCACCTGGCCCCGCTCCCCACCCGCGAACGGCAGCGCATCCTGGCCCTTTGGGCCCGTGGCGCGACGCGGCGGTCAGTGATCGCGCAGGTGTCGACTCCGGGCAGGCCGAGGTGTACGGCCGGCCCGGAGTCACCGCCGGTCGGCGGTTGCCCTGCGCGTCAGACGACCATCCACTGCTGGTTCGCGCCGGCGGTGCACGTCGCCTGGTCCAGGGCCGCGCCGTTGGCCGTCGACGCCCCGGCGACCTCGAGACACTTGCCGCTGCGCACGTTGGTGAAGGTGACGTAGCCGCCGATCACCGCCGTCCTCGTCCACAGCTGATGCGAGGCCCCGGTGCACGTCGACTGGACGGCCACCGCACCGTCGGCCGTGGAGGCGCCGGAGATCTGCAGACACTTCCCGCTGTTGACATTGACCAGTTCGTAGGTGGAGCCCACCGCGGTGGGCACCCACTGCTGGTTGGCCCCGGAGTTGCAGTTCCCGGAGTTCACCGCCGCCCCGTCCGCCGTGCTCAGGGACCAGACGTCCGCGCACTTGGCGCTGTTGCGGTTCAGCAGGTGGTTGTTCGCGGCTCCGAGCGGACTGGCGATGACCGGCCAGCCGGCCGCGAAGGTCACCTGGCGGATGTCGAGGGTTTCCCGCCCGGCGTTGTCGCCGTCGTAGTAGTGGTAGGCGAGGAACCTGGACGTGCCGTCGTCGTAGGCGTCGGCGCCACCGGCGGCCACTCTGGGGTAGGCGCCGGTCAGGACGGTGGTACCGCCACCGGAGGCCATGTCGGTGCCGTTCTGGTCCAGGTAGGGCCCGGTGATGCTGCTGGAGCGGCCGACGACGGTGTAGTAGGTGCTGTTGACGCCGCTGCAGCAGGTGCCCTTGGAGCCGAAGAGGTAGTAGTAGCCGCCGTTGAGGATGATCGTCGGGTTCTCGATGCCGATGGCGATGTGCCACAGGTTGTTGTCGGTGGTGGACAGCTTGCCCGTCGTCTGGTCCAGGACGTGCATGTACGTGCCGCTGCCGGTCCAGGATCCCCAGGAGATGTACAGCCGGCCGTCCGGTCCCCAGTCGACGTTGGGGTCGATCGGGTAGTTGACGTCCGTGACCATGCCCTGGTCGGTCCAGGGGCCCTCGATGTTGGTGGCGGTGGCGAGGCCCATCACGGCGTAGTTGGTGCCCCAGCGGGATCCGGCGTAGTACAGGTGGTACTTGCCGTTGAAGTACTTGATGTCGGGGGCCCAGATGTTCGGCGGGGTCGAACCGAGCTTGGCGGTGATCCAGGACGGGGTCGACGACCAGACGTTGCCGACCTTGGTCCAACCGGAGGCCGCGGTACCGCCGCACGCTTTGCGGAGGGTGATGGATCCGCTGGGGTTGAGCGGGTCGTTCTCGAATCCGGTGGAGAAGCCGTAGTAGCAGCCGCCCACCTTGATGACGCTGGGGTCGTGCATGCGGAGATCACCGCTGAGTGCCTGTGCGGGGGATGCGGTGATCAAGCCGAGAACGGTCAGGAGGGTGACGACGATCGTGGCGAGGACGGAGCGCTGACGACGTCTGCGTGTTCCGGGGCGGGACCCGTCGGCGGCGTGATGGCTGCTCATGCGAGACTCCTTTGTTTCGCTGCGGTGTTGGGTGAACCGGGCGGGATCATGGGGCGGGTCAGTGTGAGTCGGAGCCTGGGTGCGGTCGTCGGGTGGTGGTGGTCCCGGTCGGCAGGGTGCTCACGCCTCCGTCGGGCCACTGGATCCGTCCGGTGGCCCCCGTGGGCACGGTCGTTTCGACGGTGAGTTCCGAATGCTGGAGCTCCCACCGGATCGCCACGCGCCCGTACGGCGACTCGTGGGCGGCGCTCGCCCAGGTGAGGCCGCCGCCCGGTCGTGGCCGGAAGACGATGTCGCGGTAGCCCGGCGTACTCGCGTCGATCCCGGCGACCGTGCTGTGCAGCCACTGGGCGATGGCGCCGAGGGCGTAGTGGTTGAACGAGGTCATCTCGCCGGGATTGACGGTGCCGTCGGGCAGCATGCTGTCCCAGCGTTCCCAGACGGTCGTGGCGTCGTGTTTGAGTGCGTACAGCCACGAGGGGCACTCCTGCTGGAGCAGCAGGGCGTAGGCGGTGTCGTCATGGTGCGTGGCGCTCAGCGCGGGTGCCACCAGCGGCGTTCCGATGAATCCGGTCTGGATGGTGTGGCCGCCCGCCGCGACCAGTTCGGCCAGGCGCCGTCCGGCGGCGGCCCGGGCTGCCGCATCGGGGAGGAGGTCGAACTGCAGGGCGACGGCGTAGGCGGTCTGGGTGTCGCTGGTCATCAGGCCGCCGGGCAGCACGTACGCGTCGGCGAACGCCTGCTGGACGCGTCGCGCGAGTTCCCCGTAGCGGTCCCGGTCGTCCTCACGTCCCAGGATGTCGGCTGTCCATGCCACATGCCGCAGCGACGAGGCGTAGTAGGCCGTGGCGATGAGGTGGCGGTCGGTGCGGCCGGCGCTGGGGTCCTCGGGGGGTGCGAACGGGTCGAGCCAGTCGCCGAGTTGGTAGCCGCGACTCCACAGTCCCGACTCGTCGGCGAGTTCGGTGATGAGGTCGACCCATCGCCGTGCGCTCTCGTACTGGGCGGCGAGCAGATCGGTGTCGCCCGAGGCCCGGTAGAGGTCCCACGGAGTGAGTGCCACGACGTCGCCCCAGCCGGCGCCCGGTCTGGCGGGGGTCCACTGCTCACCCCCCGGGATCGAGGGGACGTACCAGGGGACGGTCCCGTCGTCGTGCTGTTCCACGGCGACGTCGCGCAGCCAGGAGGCAAGCATGCCGTGGCAGTCGTACAGGAAGGCGGCCGTGGGGGCGAAGACCTGGATGTCACCGGTCCAGCCGAGCCGTTCGTCACGTTGCGGGCAGTCGGTGGGCAGGTCGACGAAGTTGCCGCGCAGGCTCCACACCACGTTCTCGTGCAGGCGGTTGACCTGCTCGTCGGAGCACTCGAACCAGCCGGTGCGGGCCATGTCGGTGTGGTGGACGCGGGCGACGATGTCGCGGCCCGGGAAGCCGCCGCCGCGCCAGCCGGTGATCTCGGCGTACCGGAATCCGTGGAGGGTGAAGCGTGGCTCCCAGGTCTCGGGTGCGCCGCCCCGCAGGGTGTACCGGTCGGTGGACACGGCGTCGCGCAGGGGGCGCACGCACAGCTCCCCGTCCTGGAGCACCTCGGCGTGGCGGATGACGACGGTGTGCCCGGCCGGACCGGACACGGTGATACGGACCCTGCCGACGAGGTTCTGCCCGAAGTCCACCAGGAGCCGGTCCCCATCGAGAGCGGTCACCAGGACAGGTGTGATCTCCTGCGTGCAGCGCACCGGGGGGCCGGCGGGTGCGACCAGAGTCGCCGGGTCCCGGTCGACGAGGTCCACCGGCGACCAGGCGCCGTCGTCGAACCCGGGACTCGACCAGCCGGGCAGTTCCTCGCGCGCGTCGTAGGTCTCGCCGTCGAGCAGTCCCGAGGAAAGAATGGAGCCCTGGCCGGCGCGCCAGGAGGTGTCGGTGCCGACGACGGTGACGGTTCCGTCGCGGTGGACGATCTCCAGTTGGGCGAGGAGCGCGACCCGGTCGCCGTAGAGGTCGGCGTGGCCGCCGCCGAAGCCCAGCCGCCCTCGGTACCAGCCGTCGGCCAGCCACGCGCCGAGGGCGTTGACACCGGCGCGCAGGTGGTCGGTGACGTCGTGGGTCTGGTAGCGCAGCCGGTGGTGGTAGCTGGTCCAGCCGGGCGCGAGGGCGTGGTCGCCGACGCGTCGGCCGTTGATCTCGATCTCGTACAGGCCGTGGGCGGTGACGTACAGCCGTGCGCGTTCGACGTCCGCGGCCACGGTGAACTCCTTGCGCAGCAGGGGCGGCCGGCGCTCGGCGACCGGCCTCTCCGGCCGGTGTGGCTCGTGCGGCGAGATCGCGCGGGCCGTCCAGTCCGTCGGAGTCAGCAGGCCCGTCTCGATCCGCAGCGGTCGACTCCAGTCGCTGGCCGCCTGGTCGGTTCCGCGGACCCGCACCCGGACCTCGCAGGCTTCCCGGGACGTCAGCCGCCGCAGGGCCCAGGGGACGAGCACGGAGTCCGGGGAGGTCAGCCATTCAGTACGGTACGTCCCGTCGGCGCGGGTGGCCTCGATCTGGTAGGCCTGCTGCGTCCAGCCGGCGGGTGCTGTGGTCTTCCAGGAGATCCGGGGCGACGACTCGCCGATGCCGAACGGCTCCCGGTGATGTTCCGCGGTCGGGACGGCCACCGCGGGTATCCGCTCGTCGCTCATCCCTTCACCGCGCCGGCGGTCAGGCCCTTGATGATGCGCTGGTTGATCAGCAGGTAGAGCATCAAGGCGCCGACGACGTTGATGCTGATCGCGGCGAACAGCGGTCCGTAGGCCGTCTCTCCGTACTGACCGGTGAAGTTGAGCAGTCCCACCTGGACGGTGCGCAGGCTGTCGTCGGTGGTGAAGGTGAGCGAGACGAGCAGGTCGTTCCAGATGAAGAAGAACTGCACCAGCGCGACCGTGAAGACGGCGTTGCGGACGACGGGGAATCCGATCCGCCAGAACGCGGTGAGCATGTTCGCCCCGTCGAGGGTGGCGGCTTCGAAGATCTCGCGCGGGACGGCCCGGAAGTAGGTGGCCATCATGAAGACGGTGAGCGGGAGGCCGACCGCGGTGTAGGTGATGATCAGCGGCCACATCGTGCCGGAGAGACCGCTCTGGAAGTACACGCGGAACAGGGGCAGCAGGATCATCTGGCTGGGCACCATGATGCCCAGCAGGAAGACCAGGAGCACCTGGTGGCGTCCGCGCCAGATCATCACTTCCAGGGCGAAGCCCGCGGCTGTGCCGAGGACGATGATGAGCGCGAGTGAGGGCACGGTGGCCAGGAGGCTGTTGCTGATGTAGAGGCCGACGTTCCCGCTCGTCCACGCGTCGGCGTAGTTCTGGAAGTCCCACTTCCCCGGCAGCGACCAGGCCGGGTCGTTCACGAACTCGGACTGGGTCTTGAAGGAGCTGAGGAGCAGCCACAGCAGGGGCGTCACTTCGACGACCACCAGCAGGGCGACCAGCAGGTGCCGTGTCAGGCGACGGACGGACCCGGGCTTTCGGACGGTGGCCGGGCGTGAGCTGGGCAGAAGCCTCCGCGGCGGTGCCGTCATGGAGTCGGTCATGGAGGTTCAGCCCTTGCTCGGGTCGCGGCGCGAGAAGCGGAAGACGATGAGGGTGACGCCGAGGCAGACGACGGTGAGCAGCGAGGCGATGGTGCTGCCGTAGCCGTAGTCGCCGTAGGAGAACGCCGTGCGGAACATGTAGAGGGTCAGGGGCGTCGTGTCGCTGCCCGGTCCGCCGTTGGTCAGGGCGAGGACCGAGTCGAAGACCTTGAGGGTGCCGTTGATGCTGAACACGACCGAGGACAACAGAACGGGTGCGGACAGCGGCAGGACGATGTGCCGGATCAGCCGCCATCCGGTGGCGCCGTCCATCCGTGCCGACTCCAGCGTCTCGTCGGGGATGTCGAGGAGCCCCGCGAAGATGAGGACGCCGTAGAAGCCCATGGAGCGCCATACGTCCATGACGACCAGGACGATGAAGGAGCCGCCCGCGCCGGCGAACCAGTCGCCGTGGTGGATGCCGAGCCCTTCGAGAGCGACGTTGGCCAGGCCGTTCTGCGGCGCGACGGCGAAGAGCTTCTGGAACATCAGGGCCACAGCGACCGTCGGAAGGATCACCGGGAAGAACACCAGGGTACGGACGACCGCGGACGACTTGCGCAGGACGAACACGTAGAGCAGGGCGAGCAGGTACCCGCAGATGACCTGCCCGGCCGTGACCGCGATCGCGTACTTGAAGGTGAACCACAGCGCTGAGTGCGCCTGCGGGTCGTGCCAGAGCTTGTCGAAGTTGCCGAGCCCCCCGAAGGTGAAGCCCTCGATGACGTTGCCCTTGAAGAAGGTGTAGCCGAGGGACCAGCCCATCGGTACCAGCATGACCAGGGTGTACACCAGCAGCGCCGGGCCCAGCAGGACGGCGATGGCGCGGCGGTCTCCCAGAACGGAACGCATGTCGGCTCTTTCACGAAGGGGGTTGGTGCAGATCACGGTGGTGCGGGAGCGGTCAGCCGTTGTCGAGGTCCGCCTGGATCTTCTGCATGAAGTCCTTGGCCGAGATGGACCCGTTGACGAGCGGTGCGGCGTTCGTCTGGCTGGTCTCCGTCGCCTTCGTGGTGAAGAGCGCCTCGAACCACAGGGTGCTGGTCTTGGTCTTGGTGATGGTGTCCTGGACGGTCTGGGTGAGCGCAGGCAGTGTGCCGGTGTCGCCGTTCGGCTTGAACCCGGAGACCGTGCCCTGGTCCTTCAGCGAGGCCGCGCCGTAGTTCTTGGTGATGCAGGAGAGCCAGTCGCCGACCTTGGCGTTGTAGGACTTCGCGGAGACGGCGACCGGGAGACCGACGTTGGCCGGGATCTGGTCCGCGCTGCCCTTGCCGCCGGCGACGGCCGGGAACGGCATGAAGCCGACGTTGTCCGCACCGATCTTGTTCTTGGTCTTGTCATTGAAGTCGCCGAGCGCCCAGCTGCCCATGTAGTACATCGCGGCCTTGCCGGTCAGGAACTGCTGCGCTGCGGTGTCGTAGTCGATCGACCCGACGCCCTTGCCGAAGTAGCCCGCCTTGCCCAGGTCGGCGATGGCCTGGGCGGCCTTCACGTAGGCGGGGTCCGTCAGCTTGGCCTTGCCGTCCGCCACCGCCTGCAGGGCGTCCGGGCCGAGTTCACGGTAGATGTAGCCGCTGATCAGACGGGTGAGGGGCCAGCCGTCCTTGCCGTCGGCGGAGAACGCGGTGACACCGGCGCCCTTGAGCTTCGCCGCCGCAGCGACCAACTGGTCGTACGTGGTCGGGACAGCGATGCCGTGGTCGGCGAAGAGCGTCTTGTTGTACCAGATGCCCTCGATGTTGAACTGGTAGGGCATCACGTTGAACTTGCCGTACAGGTTCTCGACGGTCTTGACGGCGGCCGGCTGGATGTCGTTCCAGACGCCGAGGTCCTTGAGCGTCTTCTCCAGGTCGAGGACCTGCCCGGCCTTGTCCAGGGTCTTGGTGAGCTGCGGTGTGCCGCCCGCCGCGAACTGCACCGGCAGGGCGTTCTGACCGGCGAGAAGCTGCACCTTCTGGTCGACGTTGCCGATCGGCAGCGTCTGGATCTTCAGCGGCAGAGCCTTGTTCTGCGACGCACACGAGCCCTTGCCCAGGGCGGTGAGCTCCTGCTGCACGATGTGGTTGTCATCGTTGATGGTGAGGGTGAACGCCTCCACGTCGCCGCCCGAGGCGCTTCCGCCGCCGCAGGCGCTCAGCAGCAGGCTCGTGGTGGCAGCGGTCGCCAGGAGGGCGATAGGGCGGGTTCTGAGGGTGTTGTGCACAGGTGCTCCTCGGCGCGCGGTGCGTTGAAACGCTTCAATGGAGGGATGCCGGGAACCTATGGCTCGTATCTGCGTGTGTCAAGGATCTGTCGGGGATGTTTCCGAACCGCATCTGCGGGCGTCGGGAAGGTCGGCAGGCGGGGGCTGCCCCGGGCGCGAGGTGCCGAACTGCAGGTCAGCAGGCACGCGATCGGAGGCGGACGGGTGCACAGGTCGGGCGAAGTCCGCTGGGTTGGGCAGCGCCCTGAAGGAGCGGGGAACTGCCCGCCCGGTCACGATGGTGGCGCGCAGGGCCGACAGCACATCGCGGCACTGCCGGCGGAGCGCTTGGCGCGGCCTCTCAGTGCGCCGGCGCGGATGATCGGTTCGGTGCGCTGGCGCGGACGATCAGTTCGGGCTCCAGTACGACGGTGGCATGCCGGTGCCGGCCGTCCGAAGCCACTTCGTCCATCAGCAGCCGGATCGCTTCCTGCCCCATCATCCGGCCCGGCATGTCCACCGCGGTCAGTGGCACCGCCGCGGTGCCGGCCGTGCGGTTGTTCTCGCAGCCGACGACCGCGATCTGGTCGGGCACCCGGATCCCCGCCACGGTGTGCAGCTCATGGATGATGGCGTTGGCCAGCTCATCGGTGACAGCGATCAGGCCGTCCGGCAGCTCACCGGGTGCCCGTCGCGCGAGATTTTGCCCGACCACATGTCCGTGGGACGCGGTCAGGCCGACGCTGTCGATCTCCTCCAGGCTGACGCCGCCTCCCGCCTCCTCGACCGCCGCACGCACCCCCCTGCGTCTGTCGCGCACGGGCTGGTAGTCGTCGTGCGCCACCACATAGGCCAGTCGCGTGCGCCCGGTGTCGATGAGATGGCGGGCCGCCAGATATCCGACGTGCTCGTTGTTGACCAGCACCGAACAACAGGTGCCCGGTTTCGGAGCGTAGTTGAGGAGCACGACCTGGCGCCCGTGCGAACGGATGCGGGCGATGCCGGCCGAGGAATCCTCCATCGGAGCCAGCAGCACGCCGGTGACCCGGGACTCGTCGAAGAGGTCCAGGTAGTCGTCCTGCAGCGTCATGTCGCACGCCGTGTTCGCGAGCAGCAGGTTCTGGCCGACCGCGCGTGCGGCGTCCTGCGCACCGTGCGCCATGTCGATGAACAGGGAGTTCTCGATGTCGGCGAGCACCATGCCGACGCTGTTGGTCGATCCCGACACCAGCGACCGGGCGGCGTCGTTGCGCACGAAACCCAGACGGCCGATGGCTTCACGGACCCGCTCGGCCGTCGCGGGGCTCACCTTCGCCGGATGGTTCAGGACGTTGGAGACGGTGCCGACCGAGACGCCCGCGGCGTCAGCGACGTCCTGCATGCTCGGACCGGCATGCCCCTGTACTCGCGGACGGGCGGTTGCCACAGCGCTCCTCGACCTCCGGTCTCGTTCGACCCGCGACCGCCAGGCACTCAGTGACCAGGCTGTCGCGGACAAACCGCAGAATACATGACCCGCGTTGAAACGCTCCAAGCCCATGCGTCCAGCCCTACGAGGGCGGATGGGGCCGTCGAGAACTGCCGTTCACAGCACACACCGCCGTGGCCCCCGGCGAGCGCCCGCCGATCAGGGTAACCGACCGGCACGGGCGGACAGAAAACGGAAGCACAGCTGATCAGAAACCGATGCACCGAAACGTGACAGACCGCAGGGGGTGCGTGAGTCTCCTTCGCCGACCGGATTGCAGCGCATCAATCACGCTGCAGGTTGCGGCCTGTCTCGGTGCGTGACACGCCTACGGTCCTGTCCGCGATGCTCCCGGAACCAACCGGTGCCACGGTCGAACACTCGTTGATCGCGTACGGCCGCTGAAGACACCGGATCTGCTGTTCGCGGGGGCCGGCCGCCCCGGCACGTGGGTGTATGCCAGGGCGGCGAGGTGGCCGTGCGGCTTCTTA
Source organism: Streptomyces sp. ID05-39B (assembly GCF_033794725.1). NCBI lineage: Bacteria > Bacillati > Actinomycetota > Actinomycetes > Kitasatosporales > Streptomycetaceae > Streptomyces > Streptomyces sp. ID05-39B. Next base: position 58,589 of record NZ_JARGEF010000010.1, read on the forward strand.
CTTGATGCCGATCTCGGCCAGCTGCAGGCGGAATTTGGTGCTCTCGTCGGAGGCGGGGGTGCCGAGTTCGGTTGCGGTCAGGCGCAGGTAGCGGCCGGTGGTGGAGGTGAGGTTGTAGGTCTGGGCGGCTCCGCTGGGGTTGGACTGTCCGGTGACGGTGCGGGCGGTGGTGTAGGTGGTGGATCCGTCGGGGCGGGTCTGGATGGTGAAGTCGGCGGGGAAGTTCGCCGAGCCGCCGCCGGCTCCGCTGGCGTCGGTGCGCGGGTGGAGGGTGACGGAGCCGATGGACCGGTCGGCGCCGAGGTCGATCTCGATCCATACGGGTGTGGCGCTGACGTCGGCGGCGGGGAAGTCGATGCTGGTGAAGCCCTTGGCGCCGGTGACGCTGGTGGTGGTGCCGTCCAGGATCCGGGTCTTGCCCCAGTCGCCGTTCTCCAGCGTGTAGTTGGCCGTGACAGTCGTCGCGGCAGTCGGGACGGTGAGTTCGGCGAGTTGCAGACGGAACTTGGTGGACTCGTCGGACGCGGGCGCCCCGAGCCTGGTGGCCTGGAGGCGGACGTGGCGGGCGGTGGTGGTCTTGAAGCCGTACGTCTGGACCTTGCCGTCGGGGTTGGCCTGGCCGGTGACGGTGCGGGCGGTGGTGTAGGTGGTGGATCCGTCGGAGCGGGTCTGGATGGTGAAGTCGGCGGGGAAGCCCGCCGTGCCCCCGCCCGCCGCGGACGTGTCGGTGCGGGGGAAGAGGCGTACGGCATCGAGGTCGGTGTCGGCGCCGAGGTCGATCTCCACCCAGACGGGGTTCGCGGCGACGTCGGCGGAGGCGAAGTCGTTGCTGGTGTAGCCCCGGGCGCCGCTCACGCTGGTGAGCTTGCCGTCGGTGAGCCGGTTCCTGCCCCAGCTGGTGTTCTCCAGGCTGTTGTTGCTGGTCACCGGTCGGCCCAGGGCCAGGTTGTCGAGGCGGCCGGTGCCCGTCGCAGTGAACGTCCAGGTGCCCGGCTGGACCTTGAAGTAGACGTACGAGGAATCCTTGCCGTCATGGCTCAGACCGCTGACGCCGCCTGTGGAAGAGCCACCGGTGAAGACCGTCGTGCCGTTCGCCTTGATCACGGGCTGGGAGCCGCCGTAGGTCGGCACGCCCACCCGAGCGGTCGTGCCGCTCGGGGAGGTGAGGGTGAGGGTCGCCTGGGTGCCGTCGCGGGTGATGCCGAAGCGGATGTCACCGTTGACGGTCGGCGTCACCGTGTTGATCTTCGTGAGGGTGCCGGTCTGCGGGGTCACCTCGTAGGTCTCCCAGCCCGCCGTGGTGGGGCGCACACCCGCGGCATAGGCGGACAGGGCGTACAGCGGGGCGCCGTTCCAGGCGTGGTTGTCGGTGCCTTGCGACTTGACCCATACCTCCCACAGGGTGTGGCAGGCGGGGTCGGCGGCCTGGGCGGCGTAGCGGTTGCGTATCCGTTCCTCGGCGACGGTGGCCGCGCCCATCAGGTACAGCGCTTCCAGGACGTAGAACTCCGTGTAGGGGCTGGCGTTGAGGTGGGTGCGCAGCACGTTGGTGATCGCCGGGTAGTGGCTGGGGGCGGCCAGGCCCGCGACGACCGGGAGGGCGTTTGCCCGGTCGTCGGTGTCGCCGGTGTAGGCGGGCGAGCGGTACTCGTTCTTGGTGGAGTTCCACAGCAGGGTGTCGAAGTTGGCCTTGATGCTGGTGCGCTGGGCCTGCCAGCCGGCGACGTCGCCGGTGTTGCCGCTGAGGGCCGCGAGCTTGGCGGCGGTGTCCAGGGCAAGGTAGTACCAGCAGTTGTTCAGGACGCGGGCGTCGATGTTGGTGCCCCAGTCCTGCCAGTCCCAGTCCCCGGTGCGGTGGGCCACCAGGCCGTCGCTGCCCAGCCCCCACAGGTTGAGGTACTTCTTGACCGCCGGGTAGGCGGCGGTGACGGTGCTCGTGTCGCCGGTGTAGAGGTGGAACGTCCAGAACGACCAGATGGAGGCGAGCATCTGGTTGGGCAGTTCGCCGGTCCAGATCGTCGAGGGCATCGGGGAGTACAGCACGCCCCCGGACTCCTGCCAGGAGGCCAGCTGCGAGATGGCCTTCTTGCCCAGGGCGTGGGAGTTGGTGTCGAAGGTGTAGAAGCCTTCTTTCAGCTGGTTGACCACGTCGCCCCACCACTGGGCGCGTTCGCGGGTGGGGCAGTCCATGTAGTTGTCGCGCATGTTGACGTACATGGTGCGGGCGGCCTTGGTCCACACGGTGTCGAGGAAGGCGTCGTTGCTGGTGAACGACCCGTCGAAGTCGGTGTCGTAGCCGGACTCCCGGTACTTGAGGTCCACGATGGTCACGCCCGCGGGGATGGTGTACCGCACGGCGGTGCCGCTCATCCATGCCAGCGCCTCGAACTCCTGGACCCCGCCGGTGCAGACGTAGGTGGCGCGGACGTTGAAGATGGTCTTCTGGTCGATGCCGACCAGGCCCTTGCCGTCGTCGTAGTGGTCGGTCTGGATGCCGATCACGGCGCCGGCCGGGGCGTCGACCTTCAGGTACGGGGTGACCTGGATGTTGGAGGGCAGGGTGGCCGAGATGGCGGTGGAGCCCTGGCCGGTGGCCGGGAGTGAGGCGGCGTTGGTGTAGGACTTCAGGCCGGAGTAGCGGATCTGCGGGATCGGCCGTTCGACGAGGCCGTTCCAGGGAGCGGCGCCGGCGGCGCCGAAGTCGGTGGGCACGCTCCAGGCGCTGTCGTCGAAGCCGGCGGACTGCCAGTTGGCCATGGCGGTGGCGTTGCGGGCGTCGTAGTAGACGTTCGATTCCGGCAGCCGGAAGTTGACCTGGGTGCCGCTGGTGTTGTTCGCGTAGCCCGGATGGACCTTGTGTTTCCAGCCGGTGTCGCTGACCAGCCGGGTGGTGGTGGAACTGGTCTCGATGTCGGACTGGAACAGCAGACCGCCCTTGCCGCTGCTGCTGTGCGAGAAGCCCTGCTTGCCGAAGTACGTGACCAGCAGTGCCACCGTGTTGGTGCCGCTGGTCAGGTACGGGGCGAGGTCGATCTCGTCGTAGTAGGTGTCCGTACGGTTCGGGCCGCGCTTGAGGCCGCCCTCGAAGACGACAAGGGTGCCGTTGACCCACAGCCAGTACTTGGAGTCGGCCGCGATCTGGGTGACGGCCTTGGAGGGCGCGGAACCCAGGGTGAACGATCTGCGGAAGGCCACCCACTGGTTCGCCGAACTGGACGGCGCCCAGATCCACTTCGCGGTCCACGAGACCGCCGCGGACGCCGCAGGCGCGAGCCCGGGAACGATCAGGGAACCCAGGGTGGGGGCCAGGGCCACGGCTATGGCCGAGCGCAGGGCGGACCGGCGCGTTACATCGTGCATCGCGGGCTCCTAGAGATGTGCGGAGAGGGCAGCAAACACGTCGGCACGCCGCGGTCGAGAGCAGTGGAATGATTGGTTCCGAAGCGTTGAAACGTTTCATTCACGTGTTTGCAGGCGAGATCTTTGTCCTGTTCGCGGCGCCCTGTCAATGGTCATGCAGTCGGCGTTCTGGCGGGCGGCCGAAATATGGAGGGAAGTCTCCGCAGTTCAAGAGGACGGGGCGGCACGCGACTCCGCGCCATGAGCGGGCGCAGGCACGGGCGACGGGGAGCAAACTGGCCAGTTCCGTTGACGTACCCCTGACTGACATCTATCTTCTGCTCGAACTTGCGAACGCAGTTCGATTTTTCGAACCACGGCCGTCAAAGGGGACAGCCCGTGTTGCGCACCTGCCACTGGCTCGCTCCTGAGACAGCTCTGTCGGCCCTCTCCGCTGTCTTCGTCGCACGGCCCGCCACTGAGGCATCTCCGGTCACTGCCACGCTCACGCGGGAAACCGCGGCTCCTCGGCTCCTCAGCCGCTGACCGGCTTGACACCACGTACCCACGTCGCGCCGGAGCCGGTCCTGCCCCAACGGCACGGAGGCCGGGCCTCCCCCTCGACCTCACCTGCACCTGATCACGGCACTCCAGAAAGAACAGGAACGCATATGTCCGCGGTTCGCGCTCGATTGGCGGCGATATTCGTCGCCGCCTGCCTGCTCTTCACCGCCCAGGTCGTGACCACACCTCAGCCGGCAGCCGCCGCCGACCCGGGCTACCTGATGACGCACTTCATCGGGGAGGGGGCGACCGGTCAGCAGATGTACTTCTCGTACAGCGCGGACGGCCTGAACTGGTCCGACCTCAACGGCGGCGGGATGACCCTGCGTTCCACGGTGGGCACCCGCGGTGTGCGCGACCCCGCCCTGGTCCGTTCTCCCGACGGGAGCAAGTACTGGATCATCGCGACCGACCTGTGCATCGGCTGCGGACAGTCGTGGACGGACTCGATGAACAACGGCAGCCGCAACCTCGTGGTGTGGGAGTCGAGTGACCTGGTCACCTGGTCGCAGCCGTGGCTGCTCAACGTCGCCGGCGCGATCCCCGACGGGCGCAACGCCTGGGCCCCGGAGGCGATCTGGGACCCGTCCACCAACGACTACGTCCTGTACTGGGCGACGAACGCCACCCTCAACGGCGTACTGAAGCACCGCATCTACTACGCCCGCACCACCGGCTTCCACACCATCACCACCCCCCAGCTCTACATCGACCGCCCCGGCACCCAGAGCATCATCGACACCCAGATCGTCGAGGTCCCCTCCGGCATCGGCAACTACCGCTACGTACGGGCCTCCGGCGACGGCCAGATCACGATCGAAGGCAGCAACTCGATCCTCGGCACCTGGACCAACCTCGGCAACCTCTCCGGCATCGGACTGACCGGCTCCCAGGTCGAGGGCCCGATGTGGATGAAGTTCCGCGACCGCAACGAGTGGACCCTTTACCTCGACCAGTACGCGGCAAGCAAGGGATACATGCCGGTCACCACGACCAACCCGTCCGTCACCGGCACCTACAAGCTCCCGACGTCGGGAACCTACTCCCTGGGCGGCAACAAAAAGCGCCACGGCTCGATCCTGAACCTGACCGCCACCGAGGACGCCCGGATCCAGGCCCGCTGGGCCAACACCCCCGCCAAGCGGCTGCAGTCCTTCAACTTCCAGGACCGCTACGTCCGCCACACCAACTTCGACGTCCGCATCGACCAGAACATCACCAACGACGACGCCAAGTTCCGCCCGCGCCCCGGACTCGCCGGCTCCGGCACCGTATCCTTCGAGTCGGTCAACTTCCCCGGCCACTACCTGCGCAGCGACGGTGCCGACTTCCAGCTCGTCCACAACGACGGCACCACCCAGTTCGCCGAGGACGCCACCTTCCGCCAGGTCGCCGGGCTCGCCGACCCGGCCTGGTCCTCCTTCCAGTCGTACAACCACCCCGACCGCTACATCCGCCACTACGCGTTCCAACTGAAGCTCGAAACGATCACCACCGCGACGGGGCGCAGCGACGCCACCTTCCGTCTGACGAACTGACCCGACACGGATGCCGACGCCCTCGGGCGACGCCCCACCTGCCGCCCGGCCTCGAACCAGGTAGGCGTCGGCATCCCACCCGCGAGCGCAACGCGCCACCAGATGTCATTCGGCGGGAAGCGGCACCTCGGACGAGGTGCCGCTTCCCCCTCCTCAGGCATGCCTTCTTCAGGGGACGTGGACCATGCACAGCGTGAGACTTCAGTGCCGCCGGAGATTCAGGCAGGGCACTCTGGCCGCCGTGGCCGCCGCCTCGCTCCTGGTGGGTGTCGTCGGCCCGGCGGCTCCCGCCCAGGCGGCGGAGATCACCGACGGCCTGGCGCTCTGGTACAGACTCGACGCCACCTCGGGCACCGTCGCGGTGGACGCCTCCGGCAACGGCCGCAACGGCACCGTCAACGGCACCGCGGGCTGGTCGGGCAACGGCGAGGGGCTCGCGTTCAACGGGTCCAGCACCTACATCAAGGTGCCGGACAACATCATGAGCGGCATGAACGCGATCACCGTCTCGATGGACGTGCAGATCGACGCCACCCAGGCCACGCCGTACTTCATCTACGGCTTCGGCAACACCGCGAGCAGCGGCACCGGCGACGGGTACCTGTTCACCACCGGCAACTCGTACAGGACCGCCATCGCCTCCGGGAACTCGTCCACCGAGCAGAACACCTGGACCTCCACCGCGCTGCAGCGCTCGGTCTGGAAGCATGTCACGTACACCCAGACCGGCACCACGGGCGTCCTCTACGAGGACGGCGTGGAGAAGGCCCGCAACACGTCGGTCACCCTCACCCCCGGGTCCATCGGGTCCGGCATCACCACAGCCAACTACATCGGCAAGTCGGTCTACACCAGTGACAAGCTCTTCAAGGGCAAGATCCGCGACTTCCGGGTCTACAACCGCGCACTGGCACCCGGCGAGGTCCTCGATCTCAGCGGGAACACCACGGGCATCGGCACAGCCACCCACCCCGGACTGAAGATCGACGCCATCGTCGACGACGCCAACAGCAAAATCACCCTGCCGCTGGCCGAGGGCACCGACCTCACCACGCTCGCCCCTCGGTTCACCATCGCCCAGAGCGCGGCCATCAGCCCGGCCTCCGGCACCCCGCGCGACTTCAGAGCGCCCGTGACGTACGAGGTGACCGGCTCCGACGGCGCGAAACGCACCTGGACGGTCGAAGCGCTGATCATGAAGAGCCCGGTCCTGCCGGGACTCACCGCCGACCCGAACATCGTCCGGTTCGGCGACACCTTCTACATCTACCCGACCACCGACGGCTTCGCGGGCTGGAGCGGCACGCAGTTCAAGGCGTACTCCTCCAAGGACCTGGTCCACTGGACGGACCACGGCGTCATCCTCGATCTCGGACCCGGCATCAGCTGGGCCGACGCCCGGGCCTGGGCCCCGACGATGGCCGAGAAGAACGGGAAGTACTACTTCTACTACTCCGCCGACACGAACATCGGCGTCGCGGTCTCCGACTCGCCCACCGGACCCTTCCAGGACCCCCTGGGCAAGCCGCTGGTCGCCCGCGGCGCCTTCACCGGCCAGATGATCGACCCGGCGGTCTTCACCGACGACGACGGCAAGACGTACCTCTACTGGGGCAACGCCAGGGCGTACGTCGTCCCGCTCAACGACGACATGGTCTCCTTCGACGCCTCCAAGGTCACCGACATCACGCCCAGCGGCTACAACGAGGGAACCTTCGTCGTCAAGCGCAACGGCACCTACTACTTCATGTGGTCGGAGAACGACACCCGGGACGAGAACTACCGCGTCGCCTACGCCACCGGCCCTTCCCCCACCGGCCCGTGGACCAAGCGCGGCGTGATCCTGGAGAAGAACCTCGCCCTCGGCATCAAGGGTCCCGGCCACCACTCGGTCGTCCATCTGCCGAACACGGACGACTGGTACATCGCCTACCACCGCTTCGCCATCCCCGGCGGTGACGGCACTCACCGCGAAACGACCATCGACAAGCTCGAGTTCGACTCAAGCGGCCTGATCGAGAAGGTCGTCCCCACCCTGAGCAGCATCGACCCGGTCGCCATCCTGCCGACGAACACCACCCGCTCGCTCCGGTCGGTCAACTTCACCGGCCGCTACACCGCCGTCCGCTCCGACAGCCTCGGCTACCTCGACCCGGTGACTTCCTCCAGCACCACGGCGGTCAAACAGAGCGCCACCTTCACCATCGTCCCCGGCCTGGCCGACTCCCGCTGCTACTCGTTCCGCGACTCCACCGGCCGCTACCTGCGCCACATGGACTTCCGGGTCCGCTCCGACGCGAGCAACGGCACGACGACCTTCGACAAGGACGCCACCTACTGCGCCCGGCCGGGCTCGGCCACCGGCTCGGTCAGCCTGGAGTCCTACAACTACCCCGGCCGCTACCTCCGCCACTACGACTACCAGCTGCGCATCGACCCCTTCCAGGACAACGCCACCTTCCGCGCCGACAGTTCCTTCACGGCGGTCAGCCCCTGGGCCTGACCGCATTCCCTCACTCACCGGCTGCCCCACACGGCTTTTGCCGTGCAGGGCAGCCGGCATCGTGCCTCACGTCGGGCGGTCAACCGCCTCGCGAGTACTCCGAACGTTTCCCCATGGGGGTAGTGGTCTTCGTATGCCCGCTGGCCGAGACGGAGGTGTCCCAATCCGCTCCTTCGAGCGAGGCGCGCCGGCCTTGTGCCGTCGTGCCGTTCGGGCGTCGCTGCCTCTCGCGCGGTGCTCTCCTGCCTCGGCAGGGTGGAACCGGACCGGCCGGTGGTCGTCGACGCCGTAGACCAGGCGCCCGGCGGTGGGCCGGACCAGGGAGAGCATCGTTGCCATCCGGTTGCGCCACACCTTGAGCGTGACCACACCGCCGAGGTCCTTGCCGCCACCGTCGGCATCCAGAGCAGGCAGGGGAGGAGCTCCTCCGTATCGGTTGCATGCGACGCGGAGGACCGCAAACCCCGGTCGACGACCCGAGTAACAACAATCCTGCCTTGTACACCTGTCATGCTTCGGCTCACGCATCTGAGCACTCTGCCTGAGCCGCCGCAAGCCTCAACTGCCGCACAAAACCGATGCTGGAGTGGGCGATCGGCTACGCGATCAACACGGTGCACTCGCTCATGAACTGTTCGGCAGAGCCCGGACATCCGACGGCGCGGCCAAGGCATCGCGAAGCCGCTCGATCTCCATCCGCTGGGCGGCCATCGGCGTCGGATACCAGAAGCGCCTCCAGGTGCCCCCTACCCGGCGCGAAGCAGCCACGGCACGCGGCAAGAGCCGTACGACGTTCCGGCGCCGTCGTTGGGCCAGCGAACTACCCGGGTCGGTGCTGGACGAGGAATGGGGCTGGCACCTCCCCGTGGACGACCTGCTTGCGGCAGCTTCCGGCCGCAGGCTCTTTCCCGTAAGGAGGTGGTGGTGTCGGCGGTCCGGGATGAGCTGCGCCGTCAGGGCCGGGGACTCAAAGCCCATTGGCGCACCAGCGGCCGGAGCATCTGACCGAGCGGGAGGAGGAGATCCTCCGCGAGATCCCCCGCTCCGAGTTCCCGACTGGCTAGCCGTCCACCGCGACGGTCCTGGCCATAGCCCAGACGGCGAGGATGTCGAGCGTCATCACGCTGATCGACCACAGGGGATAGAAGGGGATGAACATGAACTGGGTGATCAGGCTGACCGCGGCCAATACGATGCCGGCCCCTGTGCCCCAGCTCTTGCCGAGCAGTACTCCCAACCCGGCGGCGACCAGAGCGATGCCGATGACGATATGCATCCAGCCCCAGGCCGTCAGGCTGAACTCGTAGGTGTAGTCCGGTGAGCTGAAGATGGTGTCGCGGGTGACGCCGACGACGCCGAGCAGGATGCTGAGCGTCCCGCTCATCTCCAGTGCCCAGCCGGCGAAGAGGGTGAGGCCCCCGCCCAGTGCTCGGGCGCTGTTGTGAGGGTGTCGGTCCCTGCCGGATGTCTGCGCCATGTCACGGCCCTTCCACACGGTGTGGTAATTGCGGGGCACCGCCTTGTCGGGGGCGGCTGCGTTGTATCGACGGGCTCAGCCTTCCTCCGCCGCTTGCACTCGGCGACCGCTGCAGGCTGTCCGGGTGATGGGTGCCACGCAGGGGTATCCCGGGGAAGACGTTCACGGAGGCGGCGGCAGGCTGTTGCATGGGGCTCGTCCCGACTGGCGACCTGAGCGGGTCCCCGAGCCGACAGGGATGGCGGGCGCGCACGACCGGCGCTTTTTGTCACGACACGTCTGATCCCGTCCTGCCGCGGACGACGACGCACCTGTGCGCGTGGTGCTTCCGCTTCTCTCGATCAGGACCTGCCTGGCTTCGGCACTTGCCACCTCGCGCCTGACCGTGACATCGGGATACTTCTCCGCGTGCCCGGCGAGGGCCTGGGCGAGGAGCCGCTCCTGGCTCTCGGCACCGGTACCGGCCGGCGCGTGATCCGGCAGCCACACGTGCACGGCGGAGATCTCGGTTCCGCGCAGCGCCGCCTCGGCGAAGGCGAACTCGACCGCCGGCTCACCCGCGGGGGAGCCGTCGACACACAGCACGATCGGACCGGCGTCGGCCGAATCCTCACGGGCCACCATCACCGGGCACCGGCTGTGGGCCGCCAGGGACGCCGCCGTCGACCCCAGCAGCATGCCGATGAAGTCCCCAGGGCATTGGCGGCATTCTGGGTGATGTCGACGCACCCGGCTGTCCGCGGCCAGCAGACGGTCCGTGTCGCCGTGAACCGCCGAACGGGTGCGACGGCATCCCGGCCGCCGCCGTCCGGGGCGGTGGCGCCCAGGCCCCGTTCGGGATCCGCACCGCACCTCACCGCACCGCACCACTCAGCGCAGTCGCCGCCAGCCCCTGCCCCCGCTGGATGGGACACCCGGCATCCGCCCGCATGATCTTCGACAACCAGCGCGGGGCCTGCTCGCGCGAGGCAGACACTCCGCGCGAGCAGAAACTGCCGCAGGCCGTGTACTGACCGGTGGATGCGACGGGGGACTGATGGGCGACCGGCACTCGACCGGCACTGAGGAGTCAGAAGGTGATGGGTTCGCGGATGAGGGGGCAGGTCATGCAGTGGCCGCCGCCGCGGCCGCGGCCGAGTTCGGCGCCGACGATCTCGATCACTTCGACGCCTGCCTTGCGGAGGAGTGCGTTGGTCTGGGTGTTGCGGTCGTAGGTGAAGACGGTGCCGGGTTCGAGGGCGACGGCGTTGTTGCCGCTGTCCCACTGCTGGCGTTCGGAGGCGTAGACGTCGCCGCCTGTCTCGATCACCTGGAGGGCGGGCAGTCCGAGTGCCTGGGCGACGACGTCGGTGAACGGACGGTGGCCTTCGTCGGTGATGTCCAGGGGGGCGGTGCCGTTGCCGGGGCGCAGGGAGAAGGCATGCACGGCGTCCATGATGCGCGGGTAGAGAGTGACGATGTCGCGGTCGGCGAAGGTGAACACGGTGTCCAGGTGCATCGCCGCGCGCAGCTTGGGCATGCCGGCGACGATGACGTGTTCGGCGGCGCCCTGTTCGAACAGGGCGGCGGCGACCTGGGTGATGGCCTGTCGTGAGGTGCGTTCGCTCATGCCCATGAGGACGACGCCGTTGCCGACGGGCATGATGTCGCCGCCTTCGAAGGTGGCCTGGCCCCAGTCCTGCTCTGGGTCGCCCCACCAGACGGTGGCGTCCTTGAAGTCGGGGTGGAAGCGGTAGACGGCTTTCATCAGCAGGGTCTCGTCGTGCCGTGCGGGCCAGTAGAGGGGGTTGAGCGTCACGCCGCCGTAGAGCCAGCAGGTGGTGTCGCGGGTGTAGAGGGTGTTGGGCAGGGGCGGCATCAGGTACTCGCGTACGCCGGTCGACTCGCGGGCCAGCGCGACGTAGCCGGGCCGGAAGTCGTCCGGGAGGTCGGCGGTGGCCAGGCCGCCGATCAGGAACTCTGCGAGTGGGCCGGCTTCCAGGGTCTCCAGGAACGCGCGGGTGGAGTCGACGAGGCCCAGGCCCACCTCGTTGGCCACGATCTTGCGGTCGAGAAGCCAGTCTCTTGCTCCCGGCACCGCCATGGTCTGTGCGAGGAGGTCGTGCAGTTCGACGACCTCGACGCCGCGGGAGGTGAGTTCCCTGACGAAGCCGGCGTGGTCGCGCTGTGCGTTGTCCACCCACATCACGTCGTCGAAGAGGAGGTCGGCGGCGTTGGTCGGGGTGAGTCTGCGGTGCGCCAGGCCTGGTGCGCACACGAGGACTTTGCGGAGCCGGCCGACTTCCGAATGGACGCCGAGCGGGGCGGAGGGCGTGGCGTTGCTGGTCATGTGTTCGTCTTCCGGTGGGGGCGAGGGGCTGCGGATGCGGTGTGGTGAATCAGAGGTTGATCCAGCCTGCTGCCAGGGCGGTCACGCCCATGACGGCGCCGGCGATGGATACGGCGCAGATCACGAGTTCGCCGGGGGAGAAGGGACGTCGGCCCTGTTCGCGGCGGGCCATGACGAACAGGATGGTGGCCGGGGCGTAGACGATGAAGGACAGCAGGATGAACCGTGGTCCGGCCGCGTAGAGGAGGAAGGCTGTGTAGAGGGTGGCCAGCAGTGCGACGGCGAGGTCCCGTCGGGAGCTCTCACGTTCGGCGAGGGGGTCGGGCTGGAGCGAGGTCTTCAGCGCGAATGCGGCGGCGAGCAGGAACGGGATGAGGGTCAGTGCGCTGGTGAGGTCGAGGGCGAAGTTGAACGCGTCGCCGGAGAACAGCGTGATGATCAGCACGACCTGGACGAGGACGGTGGTCATGACCAGGGCGGGGACGGGGACGTCGTCCGGTGTGGCGCGGCGCAGGAAGCGGGGCATGTCGTCGTCCTTGGCCGCCACGAAGAGGACTTCGGCGGCCATCAGGGTCCAGGCGAGGTAGGCGCCGAGTACGGAGACGATCAGGCCGACGCTGACGAAGACTTTGCCCCAGGTGCCGACGGCGTGTTCGAGGACGCCGGCCATGGAGGGCTGGCGGAGGTCGGCGATCTCGCCCATCGGCATGATGCCGTAGGAGACGATGGTGACCGAGGCGAAGACGGCGAAGACGCTCAGGAATCCCAGGACGGTGGCCAGGCCGACGTCCTTGCGGCGTTGGGCGTGGCGGGAGTAGACGCTCGCCCCCTCGACGCCGAGGAAGACGAAGACGGTCGCCAGCATGGTGCCGCGGATCTGGTCGAACAGGGAGCCCGCATAGTCGGCGCCACCCCAGTTGTCGGCGAACACGTCGGTGTCCAGGCAGAAGAGCGCCAGGATGACGAACACCAGGATCGGTACGACCTTGGCCACGGTGACGATGCGGTTGATCGCCGCTGCCTCTTTGACGCCCTGCTTGATCAGCAGGAAGAAGGCCCACAGGCCGATCGAGGACAGCACGACCGCGAGGATCGTGTCCCCGTCCCCGAGGGCGGGCCAGATCGCGCCGATCGTCGACATGATCAGGACCCAGTAGGTGACGTTGCCGACGCAGGCGCTCGCCCAGTACCCGAATGCCGAGAAGAAGCCGAGGTATTCGCCGAAACCGGCCTTGGCGTAGGCGTACACGCCGGCGTCCAGGTCCGGCCGGCGCATGGCGAGCGACTGGAACACGAAGGCCAGCATCAGCATGCCCGTCCCCGCGATCGCCCAGGCGATCAGCGCGCCCGCGACGCCGGTCTCCTCGGCGAAGCGGCGGGGCAGCGAGAACACCCCTGCGCCGACCATCGAGCCGACCACCATCATGGACAGCGTCATCAGCGAGAGCTTGACCGCAGGGGACTTCTCTTCAACGGGTGCGGACATATTTCAAGGCCCTTCGTGCTGCGGCTGTATGCCGGATGGGTGCGGCGCTCACGTGGAGGAGGCGGGCTGGTCCGTCCCGGCACCGGGCTCCACCTTTTCGATCTTGAAGCCGGTGAAGCCGGTGAAGCCGTACAGCACGCTCAGGGGCGGGACTGGCGTAGTTGAAGATCGCGTACGGCAGATACGAGAAAGTGGCCACCCCGAGCACGGCTCCCATGAACGCGCCGCACGAGTTCCAGGGAACCAGCGGTGAGGTGACGGGTGCGCTGTCGGCGGCGAGCCGCGACAGGTTGGTGGGGGCAAGTCCCCGCTTGGCAAACTCGACTCGGAACACCCGCGAGGGCAGGACGAGGGCGATGTACTGGTCGCCGGCGACGGTGTTCAGGCCCAGCGCGCTGGCGAAGACGGCGAACAGCAGCAGCGCACCACCGACCGGCACCACCAGGACGCCCAACGGAACCAGCGCGTCCGTGAGCGTCGGCTCACGCACCGCAGCATCCGTTTCAGGCTTCTCTTCTTCCGGCATCCGGCCCCTCGCTCACTGCCCAGGGGCCCGGGAAGCGACACCCCTCGGGAGGGTGAAAATGTACCTTTTGCGGCTTTGTGGGGTGTGTGTATCGGGCTCGTGTCCCGGATGAATGCCGCAAGAACGGGTCAGTAGGGTGCGCCGGGCGGCATCGCGCGGCCGGCCCACGTACACCGGGACACGCTGGGACATCCGCGCGAGCTCACGTCCAGCGTGTATGCCAACCGCGAGCGCCAGGGCTAGGTGTATTGCCCTGTGAGGTTGGGGACGCGGCTGGCGGGCGGTTGGCCCTTCAGTGCGGTGTGTGAGGATCTTGAAGCTCTGCGCAAGAGCCAGGCTGGGTCCGCCGATGATGTCCGGATAGGCCGCCTCGGTCTCCTCGTCGGGCGTGCGGTCCAGAGCGGGGTAGGTGGCGAGCTGTTCCAGGATCGGCCTGAGTTCTATTTCATCTTCCGGAAGTGGTGATGCTCTCCTGCAGACCCTTCGTGATTGGTAGGTCACAGGTCCGGATGATGTCGCGCCCAATGGCCTTGGCAGTGGCCTGGGTGACGGTCAGCAGATCGTAGAGCTTGGCGTCGACGAAGTCGCTGTGGCGCTTGAGATCGTTCTTGTCGACATCCAGCCCCGCGACCGCGGAAGAACCTTTCGAACCTGGCGATGGACATCACGGTCATGACGGCAACCTCCGGCTGCGGGCGTCGGGGTGGCTCCCGGTCCCTGGGGTTCCCCGTCAGCGTGGCCGACGCGGACGCGTGAACGCATGCGCACGCTGGGCTCAATTGGCCTCCCTGTGTTGCGCTGCCAGGCCCAGTCGTCCCACTGTCCGGGGAGTCGGACGGGCGTGCGGAGCGACAGCAGGACACCGCGTCGCGGAGCGGCCCCATGTAAGGGCTGACCCCGAGATGCCGCTGCTGATGGGCCTAACGCCGCGATGGCGAGCACGCCAGGGAGCGCCCGGGAGAGGCCGGTGAAACGCGGACCGCCCGCCTAGAGCAGCCGCAACCGTCCGCGGACGCCGGGCAGGACGTGGTGCGGTGCCTCGCAGGCGTTCGGGACCTTCCGGGCGGCAGGGCTTTGCCGGCCTCCGAAGCGGGGTGGCAGGTGGCGCGCGGCGTGCGAGTGCGGGCCGGTCTGGGGTCGGATCGGGTGTTCGCGGTGGCGCACGAGATCGTGGCCCGGTGGTGGGAGCAGGCCCAGTGCTGGGAAGACGAGGAGATCTGCCGAACCGCATGCATCTGGTGGCGGGGGCCGGCGTGGCACTCGGTGTCGACGTTACCTCGGCGCATCTGTGGGCACTTGCGATCGCAGGGGCAGCCGACGAGGAGGGTCCAGCCATGCGGGTGTCCTCTCAGGGCGTGACGGTCGTAGCTCTCCTGGCGGATCCCGATGCGCCGACGGAGATCGCGCAGCGCTTGGCCCAGACACTTCCTACCCGGCTCGCCGACAAGTCGGGCCAGGGGCGACGGTTCGAGGTCGAGGTGGTCAGCGAGCCCTTCACCTCAGGGAGCGAGGACCCGCCTACCTTGATGCGCCGGATCATGGACCGCTCAAGTGCGGAGAACTGGGACATCGTCGTCGCCCTCACCGACCTTCCGCTGCACTCACACGGGCACAAGCTCGTTGTGCATCTGAGTCACAAACGCGGCTTGGCGCTGCTGTCTCTCCCTTCCCTGGGTGGCTTGCGGCTGCAGACGAGGGCCCGGCGGGCCGTGGAAGAAGCCGTGCTCGGCTTGGCGGATCCGCGTGCCACTGGTGCTGAAGGACCTCGTCTGGGGCCCTTTGCCGGTCATCTCACGCCTGTCCATCCGGGCCCGGTCGGTGAGGAGGAGACTCCCGACCTTCGGTACGTCGTCAGCGGGGCGCGCGGATACCTGCGGGTGCTCTTCGGTATGGTCCGCGCCAACCGGCCGTGGCGGTTGGTGCCGGGCTTGTCGAGAGCCCTGGCGGCCGCACTTGCCACGGGAGCCATCGCCACGGTGAATTCCACCGTCTGGAACCTGTCCGGGGCACTGAGCGCGCCGCGTCTGGTGATCGCCATGGTCGGGTCCATCGCACTGATGATCGGCTGGCTGATCGTAGACGCACAGCTGTGGCATCGATCAGCAGAGGGCTCGCCGGAGGCGAGGCGGACGGCGCGGCTCTACAACGCCTCGACGGTCGTGACCGTGGGTATCGGGGTGCTCGTCTGCTACGCGGGCTTGATGGTCATCAACTTGGTGTGGGCGCTGTTCATCCTCAACGACCGAGTGTTCGCTTCTATGACACGAACCCCGCTCCACGCCGCGGAGTATGTGACGTTGTCCTGGTTCGTCGCTTCGGTCGCCACCGTGGGCGGCGCGCTCGGATCAGGCTTGGAGAGCGACGAGGCCATCCGGGCAGCCGCCTACTCCAAGCGTGAACAGGAACGTCGCCTTACGCTCCAGGACGACCACGGTGACCAGCCCTCGTAGTGAACCGATACCGGCGCACACGGCTCCTGGACGCGCGCGGCATCGCCGCTCACCGCCGGTCGGCGTACCGGGAGTCGCACGGGGCGGTTCTTCGGACCAGCCCCCGTCGCTGAACCAGGGCCACTGCCCTCAGCCGGTGGCCGACGCGCACCAGGCTAAAAGGAGCCGCCAACCTCAGTATCGCCAACATGGACTTTGCGGAGTTCGCCGACGCCGCTGATGAATCAGGGACCTTCCGCGGCTTTGATGAGGGCTGACACCTTTCGTTGAGGCCCGTCCGGGGCGAGCTTTGTCCCACGCCAGTTCAGCGTGGTTTCGCGAGCGAGTCGACGGCTCATCGTCGTTCATCGCGAGGTGAATCATGGCTTCGGAGCGATGCGGGTGCGTTTCATAGCCGCAGGCCAGAGATCGGTGGTGCATGAGCCAGGCGGTTGGGTCGGCCGCGCGGTGAGGTGTCCGCCGTGGCAGGTCCTGTTCCGCGCGGCCTCCAGCCGAACCGGACATGACGGGTTCCCGGTCATCCGGCTCTTCAGTGACTACTGCGTGTCTGTTCTGGCAGATGGGACAGGATCGGGGAGGCCACTCCGCCTTGCGGCGCTCCGGAGAGCGTGGCACCCCACCTCCGGTCCTCCAGGTATCCGGCGTTGAGCATGTTCCGCACCAGCCGCACAAACCGCTGGTCATGGAGCCTCTCGCCGAGGATCGACAGTAGGACCTGGTGGTCCAGGCTGCCGAAGCAGTCGGCGATGTCCCCTTCGATGAACCAGGAAGTCCGGTCCAGGTGTGATCCACCTCCCGCAATGCGGTGTGGCAACCTCGACGGGGGACGGAACCCATGACGAGCGAACGTCTGGACCCTGCCACGGGAGGCGCCGAGCATCAGACTTCGCGATGGCCGGGCCGGGAGGCAATCCATACCCGGACGGTGTTGGAGTACCAGTACGGTTTGCCGCCTTCTACGCGGTCCGGTGCGGGCAGAAGCCCGTGTTTGCGGTACGAGCGCACAGCTTCGGGCTGCACCTTGAGGTGTGCGGCGATCTCCTTGTATGACCACAGCTCCTGGGCCTTCGTCTTCGTCGGCTCTTGCGTGGCGCCGGAGTTGCGGATGACTGTCATGGTGGGCGGGGCGTGCCTCTGCTGCGTTGCGATGGCTTCGAGCAGTTCAGCATGGGCAGTGGCGAGAAGCTGGTTCAGGCGGTCGTCGGCGTCGTTCTGCTCGTGCTCGTTCTGCATGAACTCATGCATCCTTCTCTCCTTTCATGAGCCCGAGCGTGGTCTTCAGGCGTGCACGGCCGCGGCAGATGTTCGTGTTGACGGCGCCGACGGTCATATGCAGCGCTTCCGCGATCTCCCGGGTGTCGGAGCCGCACATCACGAACGCCATCACGGTGCGCTGAGTTGGGGGGAGCTGGAGAATCGCATCAACGATTGCGTGCGTCTGCTCGGACAGCTCCACCCGGGTCACCGGGCTGATCCCGCCCGGCAGGTCGGGGAGTTTGTCCGTCGGGATCTCGCGCTTGCGCTGATTTTGCCGCAAATAGGCGCGGATCGCGGCCTTCCGCATGTAAGCGCGGGGGTGCTCCATGGTCATCCACCGGTCAGGGAGCAGCTTGGACAGCATTTCGTGTGCGAGGTCGTCGGCCTCCCATGCGCTCGCCCCGGCGTACATCAGGAAGGCGGTCAGGTACCTCTTCTCGGCGAGGTAGAAGACGGAGAAGTCGGCGCGACGCTCCGGCTCGTTCGACGCGCTGGGTTGGGTTACAGAGAGAGGCTTCGTGTGTCCGGCTTGGGCCGGGGTTTCGCTCATCTCACGCTGCCTTGCTGGCCGGGAGCTTGATAGTGACCTGCCGGCCGTCGGGCAGAACCTCGGTGATCTCACTGCCAGGCGGCAGCAAGTTGATGGTCTTCATCAACGTTGCATGGTCTGATTCCGCGTGGCGGATCTGGGACTCGATGCGACGCGCGTGCGACCGGGCGCTCAGCCAGAAGTGTCCGAGCCGGAACGTCGCAGCCGCCACGCCCCAGCCCGCGGTGACCATCACCGGATCCATGGTGCCTCCCCATTGACTCGCTTTGCGGCGCATCCCAACGCGCCGCGTTACCTCCTTAACCTCGCGCTTTCACGAGGTGGGGCGTCCGAGGCTTGATCAAATAAGCGGAGAGTGCTCCTGACCTGCAACGATGGGACTTGTCGAGGGTCCTGTTGGTTGCATGGGAAGAAGCACTCTCCAGGTGAAGAAGCGTATCGGGTCGTATCCGCGTGT